>JAYTUQ010000333.1:0-19084 GCA_043744455.1 Saprospiraceae bacterium
CTGACGAGACCTAATATGAGCGCGGTGTAAAGCATTTTTAGATTTTTATAAGTAATTGATTGCGGACAAAGTATAGGTATAGTAGACGGAAATGGAATATGTTTTTTATTTTTTTTTGCAAAAAAAAGCAAAAACCTATTCCATTTCCGTCTACTATACCTGAACCCAAATGTGTATTTTTATTTCCCAATTGTTAGAGGTTGTTCCTTATAGTAGTCTTTGCCGTTGGCTTGCCAATCTACTTTTATTTTCCAAAGACCTGCTTGAAAAGATTTTGTGGGTACAACCATACTGTTTTGGGCATCCGTTTCGATGTCGAGGGAGACATCATTGCTGGATTGAGAGGGCCGAAAAAGCAGCACTTTGCCTGATGGTTTGGGCAAATCAGTAGGAAAATGTAGGATAATTTCACTTCCCGTTGCGTCGAACTTAATGGTCAAATCGGTTGTCAATTGCCGCGCATTTTGCATTTTGACATAATGCGTTTGGTAGTTGATATCGTCCTCATAATAGTCTTTTTTGACCAAGCCAACATCATGTTTGGTAGATTGATAGGCTAAACCGAGCATGGATAGCGCAAATATTGAATAAACGAGGGCAATGCCCTTTCCCCAATCGAGTGTCATTTTTGTCTTATTTTATGGTTGCGTAATGTCGTACGAAATAAATATCACACGACTTGAAAACAATTCAATTCATCGGTCCAACAAAACTTGTTTTAGTTTTGTCCATGAGTTTATCATTTGAATAAACTTCTATATACAGTGTTGTTTTTATGCCCGTCAATTTCGCTTTATCCATGATGATAAAAAATACGCCATCGGTCATTTTGCCTGCTGATACTGAGGGGGTGGTGACATTGCCCACGTATTTTATAGTGCCTTCGTCGTCTTTTACTTTCAAAATAAGCGGCAATTCTTTATGCGTTTTATTGACGATTTGGAAGGTATAAAGGTTGCTAATATGTTGATTATCAACTTCTTGATACATCTGTCCTGGGCTGCGGAGCAATGTCATTTCGAGGTCGGAACGACCCGTTATAAGAAAAACATCTAAGACCAAAAGTAGCATTAAAACAACGGAATAAGCGGCTACACGCGGAGTCCAAATTTGCCGTTTCCCTGCTTTGATGCCGTTCAAAGAGTCGTAACGAATGAGCCCTTCGGGACGATTTATCTTTACCATAACTTCATCGCATGCATCAATACAAGCGGTACAATTGGTACATTCGAGCTGCGTGCCGTTGCGAATATCAATGCCCGTTGGGCACACTTGAACGCAAAGATGGCAGTCAATACAGTCACCTAATTGTGGTTTGAGCGACTCTATTTTGGTCACACTTTGTTGAATATTCTTTAAAATATCGTTGCTTGCAGAGCAGTCTGCGCAACTCGGACAGCCGTTTTTACAAGGCTCTTTCTCTAAAGTTTCGCCTTTGTGGGGAGATGAAAGAGGGGCATCTTTTTGTTTTTTAATTTTACCTCGCGGTTCACCCCGAACAAAATCATAAGCAACAACGATACTATCTGGCACAAGTAGAACGCTTTGTAGGCGTCCATATGGGCAAATAGTGGTACACACTTGCTCGCGCAAACTGGCAAAAACCCAATAAAAAATACCTGAAAAGCCTATCATAGTCCCAAAACCAATGATATTTTTACTGAGGGGTTCGATTACAATCTGTAAAACGGCTTTCATACCGATAATATAAGCCAAAAAGTAATTTGCTACGACGACGGCAACGAGAAAAAAAATAGTGTGCTTCAACAGCTTTTTCCGTATTTTATCGGGCGACCATTCAGCGGCTTTGAGGCGGCGTTGAGCATTACCATCTCCTTCAATCCAATATTCTATTTTTCGGAAAATCATTTCCATAAAAACGGTTTGAGGACATACCCAACCGCAGAATAAACGCCCAAAAATCACTGTAAAAAGCACTATGAAAACGAGAAAAGTCAACATTGCTAAAACGAACAAATAGAAGTCTTGCGGCATAAACAATAAGCCAAAAATGATGAATTTTCGCTCTAAAACATTGAATAACAATAGGGGCTCACCTTGATATGTGATAAAAGGCATGACGAGAAAAAACGCCAAAAAAACCATGCTTACCCAAGTGCGCGCATTGTAAAAGCGACCTTTTGGCTTCTTTGGATATAGCCAAATGCGTTTGCCTTCTTTGTCCACCGTAGAAAGGACATCGCGATAGGTTTCGGTGTCGTGTTCAAGTTCTTCGTACATCTTTTATCACTGATTAAACTGATTTGATTAGGCTACCATGTTTAGGAAACTTAAAAAAGTTTCCTAAACATAAGCGTCAACCCTTCTTATTTTTTAACAGCCGTTGAATCACCTGCTGCACCTGCCTGAAGCGTGTATTTTTCGCCCTGCGGTGCTTTCGGATTCGGCGGATTAGTACCATGTAATGTCAAAATATAACTCGAAACGCTTTGAATTTCGCTCGGCGACATCTGTGCTTCCCATGCAATCATACCTTTGTCGGGTACACCATGTTTGATGGTTGTGAAAATATTTTTGATGCTGCCACCATGTAGCCAAAATTCGTCTGCCATATTAGGACCAATGCCTCCTTCGCCTTTTTGACCATGGCAAACAGCACATTTTCCTATATAAATGCCTTTTCCAAGGTCAAGCGAAGGCGCATCAGTAAGCGCAACAACACTATTTTCGTTGACCATATTAGCTTGACGTTCCATTATTTGTGCCTTCAAAATATTCGCTTTTTTGACCGATTCTTTATATTCTGCCAATTGCGTTTTTTCTGGATAGATATAGTGATAGTAAGCCATGTAACCCACAGCAAAAATAATGGTCATGTAAAACATCGACACCCACCAAGGTGGTAAGCGGTTATCGAGTTCATAAATGCCATCGTGTGGATGATTAATCATAATGTCCGCTTCTTTTTCAACAGCGACTGCCCCTGTACCGACAAGTTGAAACCACAATTTGTCGAGCCACGATTCATGACTGACCGTTTCTTTGACAGGAACGACAATTTCATGCCCTTGCTCTTTGGCGATTGCCGTGATGAGTAAGTCTTGATACATCTTCATCGTCCGCATGACAACAAAGCCAACAATTATCACCATAAGCCCAATCATACCCAAAAAAAGCCATTGCATGAGGTTACCCAGTTCTTGCGAGCTCGCGGGTTTAGCGGCTTCTGTATCGGCTGCCATCGCTGCTGTGGCTAATAATGTCAGCAAGGTTGCAGCTAAAATATATTGCTTTCTATTTTTCATAAATCGTTGACTTTCATTTATTTATTTTAAATAACATAGCGGATTAAAGTCGGCGAAGTTCAAAACTTCGCCGACTTTTAATTCGATGTTTCACTTTTCGTTCCATCTTCAAGCGGCAAATTTGCCATATCGGCAGCTTGCTTTTTGTTGATAATAAATAACCAAATAACTGCACCGATGAAGACCATAAAAAACAAAACCAAAGGAATCGCTGCTAATAAGTCTCTACCTTCTTGTGTTCTAAAAATATATTTAAACATGATATTTTAATGATGAATGATGAATGATGAATGATGAATTTTACTGAGGGGGGTGAAAAATTACTCCTTCGCCTTAATATCTGTACCCAATCGTTGCAAATAAGCGATAACAGCAATGATTTCGCGCTTGTCAAGCTCTTTGTCTTTAACACCTGCATCGTTCAACTCTTTGGCAATTACCAAAGCCTGTACGCGCAAAACGCTGTTGGCTTCTTTGTCAAATCCCTTCGGATAAGGTGTGCCCAAGGTTTGCAAAACACGAATTTTGGCTGCCATTGTGCTTGTATCAAGTTTGTTTATTAACAACCACGGGTATGTCGGCATGATAGAGCCTGGCGACATCGTTGTCGGATCCATCATGTGATTGTAGTGCCAAGAGTTTGGATATTTGCCGCCTTGACGGTGCAAATCTGGACCTGTTCGTTTTGAACCCCAAAGGAAAGGACGGTCATAGATGAACTCGCCAGACTTTGAATACTCACCATAACGCTCTGTTTCATCGCGGAACGGACGTATCATTTGTGAGTGACACCCCACGCAACCCTCGCGGATATAGATGTCACGACCTTGCAATTCAAGCGGTGTATAAGGCTTAACAGACGAAATACGTGGCACGTTGTCTTGAATGGCTAACATGGGAATGATTTCAATCAAACCACCCAAAGCGACCATGACGAGCGCACCAAAAGTCATCCAACCGCCACGACCTTCAATCCAACGATGCCAATGGGCATTTGTGTTAGCGACTGGTTTCTTCTCGAGCGCAGGTGCTTCAGCATCTTCTGTAGGCATAAAATCACCTTGTTTTGCCGTTTTCCAAAGGTTATACCCCATGATACAGGTACCCGTTAAGAACAAGAGACCACCGAACGAACGCATCGCATACATAGGTATTATCTGTGTTACAGTTTCGAGGAAGTTGCCGTATTTCAAAAGCCCATCAGGTGTAAATTCCTTCCACATCATCGCTTGCGTCCAACCTGCCCAATACAACGGAATGGCGTAGAACATGATACCCATCGTACCAATCCAAAAGTGGATATTAGCAAGTTTATCGGAGTACAATTTTGTTTGATAAATGCGCGGAATTATCCAATACAACACGCCAAAGGTCAAAAATCCGTTCCAACCCAATGCCCCAACGTGTACGTGAGCGACAGTCCAGTCGGTATAGTGACTGATGGCGTTGACCGATTTGATGGACAAAAGCGGACCTTCAAATGTCGCCATACCATACGCTGTGACGGCTACGACCATGAATTTCAACACAACACTTTCGCGCACTCTGTCCCATGCCCCCCTCAGTGTCAACAAGCCATTGAGCATACCGCCCCATGATGGTGCAATGAGCATAATTGAGAACACCATACCCAATGACTGCGCCCAATCAGGCAACGATGTATAGAGCAAATGGTGCGGTCCCGCCCAGATATATAGGAAAATCAATGCCCAAAAGTGAATAATGGACAATTTATAGGAGTAAATAGGGCGATTGGCTGCCTTCGGCAAAAAGTAGTACATTAAGCCCAAATATGGTGTAGTTAAGAAAAATGCCACGGCATTATGTCCGTACCACCACTGCACCAATGCACCTTGAACACCTGCAAAAACAGGATAACTTTTTGTAAATGATACAGGTATGGCGAGGTTATTAATAATATGTAACATGGTCACAGTCACCCAAGTAGCAATGTAAAACCAAATAGCGACGTATAAATGTGACTCACGTCGTTTGATAATCATACCAAAAATATTGACCCCAAAAGCCACCCAAATTAGGGCAATTAAGATGTCAATAGGCCACTCCAATTCTGCATATTCGTAAGATGAAGTGATGCCAGAAGGTAAAGTTATAGCAGCCAAAAGAATAATTAATTGCCAACCCCAAAAATGCGCCCAACCCCATTTCATGGAGTAAACTGCGGTTTTTAAAAGTCTTTGCATGGAGTAATAAACGCCCATGAAAATACCATTTCCGACAAAAGCGAAAATGACGGCGTTCGTGTGCAACGGACGTAGGCGTCCAAAAGTCGTTTGTGGCAAACCAAAATTCAATATCGGGAAAACCAATTGCAACGCTAAAAGTAAACCAACAAGCATTCCAACGATGCCCCAAATAGCCGTTGCCGTTGCAAAGGCACGTACGAGCGTATTGTCGTACTGGAATTGTTCGATTTTACTCGTCTCTAAAACACGTTCGCGCTTTTCGCGGTGTTCTAAGTATCCGACTTCACTCATTTTTTTATAGGTTTTTCATTATCAAAAAGCATTCGTACTGAGGGGGTGTAATCGTCATCAAATTGCCCTGACCGTGTTGCCCAAATGAATGCAAGTAGGAAACCAACAGCGACTAAAAGGCTCAAAATGATTAAGAAGAACATGATTTTCATCAGCTATTATTGTTTTATGACACAAATTTCGGGAGGATGCGTGGGCTGGTAGATGAGCGTCGTCAGTGTGGTGGGTGATATTGGTCAAAAAGAGAGGAGGTTTGTTTTTTGAATTGTTTTATTTATTTTTGCTAAAAAAATAAAGCAATGGTTACATTTTCAGACGAGTTTATCAAAGAACGTGGTATGTCAGAGAAGCAATTCAAAATAGAATTGGCTGTATTGATGTACGAAAAAAAGATGATGACGCTCACACAAGCAGCGGAGTTGGCGGGTGTTTTAGACCTTGAAATGCAGCATGAAATTGGCATGAAAAACATTCCCATACGTTGGGAAGAAGAGTTTTCTCGTAAAAAAGGTATGAGAAAAGCAGGAGGATTGAAAGGGTTTGTCAAATATATGGCTGATGATTTTGATGCACCCTTAGAAGATTTTAAAGATTACATGTAATAAAAATCATTTATAAAACAAAACATAAGTAGTACGCTTAAAAAAAACGGGAAAAAAGAGTAATGTTGCGGATGAAAAAGAAACAGCCCTTGCTAGAAGAAGAACTTGTGACACTGCAACAAGCCCAAAAGAACTCGAACAAAGATTACTTTCGGAATCATTGTTTAGCAATAGAGTTACGATTAAGCCGCAATAAATCAGTTTCATACATTGCAGATTTACTGCAAGTTAGAGAAAATTCAGTGTATGAATGGTTAACTCGTTGGGAGTTAATGGGTATAGTTGGCTTAATGATATTGCCAGGTCGCGGTATTAAATCTACACTAGATTCATTAATAGAAGAACCGACACAAGAGTCCATTGATATGATTAATTCGATTAAAAAAAAATTGAAGCCAACCCCCAAAAGCTAAAAGAGGTGGCAATCGAGGTCGGTATTGAATTAAAAAAGACTGTCAGCTATCATCAATTAAAACGATTTATTAAAGAGAAATTGCATTATAGTTGGCGGCGATTACGTAAATGGCTCAAGCCTAAACAAGACCCTGTTGAATACCAACGCCTTTTTGAATGGCTTCAAAAATTGAAAAAATTAGAAGAATCAGGCTTTTTAGACGTATTTTATGGCGATCAAAGTTCTTTTTGTATGAATCCAAATGTTCCATATGGTTGGCAGGAAAAAGGAAATGCCATAAAAATCGTCCCCAGTAAAGAAACACCCATTAATATTTTCGGCTTAATGTCAAAGAACAATGAATTAGAAGCTTATGAATGTGAGGGTAGTATGACATCTGCCGTTGTTATTGCTTTTATTGACGACTTTCTTGACAATCGAAAAAGCAGAACGGCTATTGTTTTAGACAATGCGCCCATACATAAAAGTGAAGAATTCAAAGAAGCTATGAAGAGGTGGGAAGAACAGGATTTATTTATCTTTTTTCTCCCAACTTATAGTCCTCATTTAAATCTTATTGAAACACTTTGGCGTAAAATAAAATACGAATGGCTCAAACCTCATGACTATTTAAACTGTGACACGCTTGCTAATGCCATAACGAATATTCTTTGCAAGTTTGGTGACCAGTTTTCTATTAATTTTGCCTAATTCTTTTTTCCCGTTTATTTAATTTGAACTACTTAACAAACATTTATGAGGTACTTATTGGACACTCATGCCATAATTTGGCATTTGGAAAATGACATGCAACTTTCATACAAAGCAAAATCCATTATCGAAGATGAGGAAAATGAAATTTTAGCAACCACTGTCAGTCTTTGGGAAATTGCTATAAAAGTTAGTCTTAAAAAATTAGATTTGACTTTGACAACGGATGAAATTTATCAAAAACTTTATGGGATAGACATTCGTGTTTTAGGCATTCTACCAAATCATATCCGTATCGTTCAAACCCTCCCACACCACCATCGCGACCCTTTCGACCGCATGATTATTGCACAAGCCAAAGCGGAAAATTGTACTGTTATCACACGCGATGCAGCGTTTGAGGCTTATGATGTGCCGATTTTGTGGTGAAATACTGATTATAGATTCCTTTGGAAGGGGGGCACTTATCCAATCCGTTCTTCAATCATTGCTTTCATGGCTTTTAACATTCTGAAAACGTCATAAATTTCGTCATTTGTGGTGGCATAAGGTGAGGCGATGGTGTAGTATTTGTTTTCTAAAACCAGAAAATACCAGTTTTGACCTATGACATAGCAACCGTAAATGGGTTCTTCAAGTTTGCCATTTTTTGCTTGACCGACGAGCATGGCTGCTAAAACTTGCCCTATAGGGTCGCCACTGCTGTCAACTTCGGGTTTGTGTTCATGGAAAGAAAAAAATGGTACTTCAGGTTTTCTAAAACCCGAGGCAACTATTGTATCCGGCTTCCCTGAAAGTAGTATTTCAACGCCATTCACATCTTTTACAAGGGCATCAATAAGCCTTTCAGCAAAAAAGTTATACTTTTTTGCTGAAAATCTAACAAAACTCATCATTGGACCAATGAAATTTAAAGCCAGCTCTTGTTCATTCCAGCCAAGTATATTGCGTTGCATATACTCTTGTAAACTTTCAACAATATTCTTTTCAAACTCTGTAAGTTCAATATGCTCTTGCCGGCTCATCCATTCATTAAGAGTTGATGAATGGTAAGTTTGCTCGATACCCATTCTTTGTTCGAGCAAATCAATGGTACATTGTTTGAAACTATAACTTTCCATTTTTCTTTTTTTGCAAAAATACAAGAAAAAGGTCGTTTTTCAAAACAAAAAGGTCAAAATACAGAGGGGTCACTCCTCCAACTTACGAGCCGCAAAATTACCCATCAATACACCAAAAAGGACAATCGTCACGGAACTTAAAGGCATCAAAATAGCGGCATTGACAGGTGACAAGTTGCCTGTAACGGCATAACTCAAACCGACGATATTGTAGCACAATGCAATAAAATACGCCCGATTGACGATGACGGAACCCATTTTTGATAAATGAAAAAAAGCAGGCAATTTTGGAAATTGGTCAGCTTGCAAAATGGCATCACAGGCGGGAGAAAAATTGTTAGTATTTTCTGAAATGACGATACCGACATCGGACTGCTGCAATGCGCCTGCGTCGTTGAGTCCGTCGCCTATCATCAGCACTTTTTTGCCTTTATTTTGAAGATTTTTAATGAAATTGAGCTTATCGGTGGGCGATTGATTGAAGTTTAAGTAGTCGTTTTTCAAAAACTGATTCAGAAAAGTTCGTTCTTTTTCGTTGTCACCTGACAAGATATATACATCTTTTTTAGCATTTTTAAATGTATTTATTGTTTTTTCAAAACCATTGCGATACGTCGGTTTTATATCAAAATAGCCTTTGACAATATTGTTGATGGACACAAAAACCCCTTTGCCTACGGCTTCATCTTGATGTAAATTTTCACCCATAAATTCAGCAGAACCGACCTTTATAAGTTGTTGATTAATAACAGCTTGAACGCCTTTCCCGATTATTTCTGTAAAATCTTGCACTTCGTAAAAAATAGCATTTTTAAGGCTATTGGCAATCTGAATACTGAGGGGGTGGTTGGAATGTCGAACCACCGATAGAATGGCGTTTTTTTCGTCATTCGTCAAATCACCTTTAAATATAATGTCATTTTTCAAACGCTCTGTTATCGTACCTGTTTTATCAAAAATAACGGCATCAATGCGTTCAAAATTCTCTATTACTTGCGTATTTTTAACATAAAACTGATGCCGCCCTAAGATCCGAAGAATATTACCCATCGTGAACGGAATCGCTAAAGCCACCGCACATGGGCAAGCGACAATCAAAACAGCCGTAGCTGCATTAACAGCCTTGCCCATGTCCTGCGGAAGCCAATAAAAAAACGCAACCATTGAAACCAATAGTATCACTCCTGTAAAGTACCGACCTGCACGGTCAGCCAAAAAACTGATATGAGATTTTTTAGCCGTTTTGAAAGCTTCATTATGCCATAATTCAGTCAAATAACTCTGCGAAACCCGCCGCGTCAACGAAATGTCAACGGCAGTGCCCATTTGTCGCCCGCCTGCAAACACCTTTTCGCCTGATTTTTTACTCACCGACTCTGCTTCACCTGTTACAAATGAATAATCTATGCGTGCATCCCCCCTCAGTATCACGCCATCGGCAGGCACTAATTCGCCATTTCTGACGGTAATAATGTCACCAATTTGTAGTTTATTAATAGACGTTGACACCTCGTGTTTTTCTTTTCGGACATTGGCAGCAACGGGAAAATAGGATTTATAATCTCGTTCAAACGACAAATGATTAAAGGTTTTTTGTTGAAACCATTTGCCTGTCAATAGAAAGAAAATGAGTCCTGCGAATGAGTCCATATAACCCGCTCCTGTGTGTGTCAAGATTTCAAAAGCACTACGCCCAAAGAGGGCAAAAATGCCCAAAGAGAGCGGCACATCGAGGTTTAAATGCCCCTGTTTTATACCTTGCCACGCTGAAATAATGTAATCACGCGCCGAATAAACCAAAACTGGAATGGCTAAAATAAGGTTGATATACCCAAAAAACTGGGCAAAATTGCTTTCTAACGAGGCATTTAAGCCTAAATATTCGGGAAAACTCAACAACATAATATTGCCAAAAGCAAAAGCGGCTACCCCTATTTTGTAGTATATCGTTCGATCAATCGGCAGTTGTCCAACATTTTCAACATCGTTAAAATTGATTTCGGGTGCGTAGCCAATGGACGCTAAAATTTCTGCGACTCGCCGCAGCGTTATATCGTTATTTGAAAAAAGAATTGTTACTTCTTTTTTCAAAAAATTGACTTTTGAATAGAAAACAGCGGGGTTGATGCGGTGCATATTTTCAAGCAACCAAATGCACGATGCGCAGTGCATACTCGGCAGCAAAAACGTCACGCGTGTCATGCTATCATCTTGATAATCAATGATTTTTGTCCTCGTTTCGGCATCATCTAAGTACGCATATTGAGGGGTCTTTCCCTTCTGTGTCGTTCCTGCATTTTCGTCAATGGAATAGAAAGTGCATAGGTTATTTTCATCGAGAATCTGATACACCGTTTTACAACCTTCGCAGCAAAAGACTTTCTCTTCGTATTGTATAATCGTATCTGCCATGTCGTCATGACAGTGGAAACAGGTTGTTTTTTCTTTAATTCTAACTATTGGATGTTCTAAAGTTGCGTTAAGCATTTTGGTTGATTTTTGTACAAAAGTCCACTTATTGGCAGTCGTATAGCATGAGAAGGCTCATGCAACGAGTTGATTTCCATCATACATGAATGACGAAAGTAAGGATTGTATCTCTTGTACATTGGGTACGAAGCCTTGGCTTAGGACTTGATTTTGGACAACCAAGGCGGGTGTCTTTATAATACTATAGGTAATAATTTCCTCCCAATTTGATATTATTCTAATATTTGTATTCATATGTAATTCGTCAATTGCTTGTTGGACATGCCGAACAAGCAATTTCTGTTTGCTATCTTCAGTGCCTATTATTTGTATTTTTATCATTTTTTTGCCGTATTTTAATCATTTAAGCAAATAATAGTTGCTAAAATATAATTTGAAAATATTTAAATTGGATTTTAAAATAATTATCAAAATATTATCAAATAAATATTTAAATTGAATATAAGAACAAAAATAGCAAGAAAATAGGGCGAGAATAATGAGGATAATTATTTGGAAAGGTGATTTTAGTCAGTCTTAATACGTCGAGGTTATCTCAAAAGGTAAGCATTGATTTTTGAGACAGCCTCGTGGGGCATTTTAAAAGCTCAGTTGAATAGTTTTTTCAACTTTTCGACCGATAAAACGGTGATTTTTCCATCTTCAACTTCAATCAATTTTTCTTCTCTAAAATCGGTTAGCGTCCGAATAACCGTCTCTTTTGCCGTACCCGCAAGTGCAGCAATGTCTTCGCGCAACATGGAAATGGGCTTATTATCGTAGCGGTTATGTAACAAAATGAGCGTATCGGCGACACGTTTTCTGACAGAATTGTAAGCTAAATGCAAGAGTTGTTCTTCTTGTGCGACCACATTGCCTGCCAGTAATTTTATAAAATTGACTGAAACATCGCGATTGGCATGTAAAAGGCTGATAAAATCGTCTTTGGGTATGGTCACAATCGTACATTCTTCGAGGGCTGTGGCATTGTCCGATTGGTTTTCACCATGTAGCAAAGACATAAATCCAAAAAATTGTTTTTTAGCTAAAATATTGATAATCAATTCTTTGCCATCATCATTTGTCTTCGATAATTTGACTTTTCCTTTTTCGATATAATACAAAAAACGTGGCACAGCCCCCTCAGTATAAATCGAAGATTTTTTCAAAAAAGTACGCGTTTCACGGTCAATAGTCAAGTTTTTGAGTGCCTCCTCCCCTTTTGCTGCATTGATAAAAAGTGAAAAGTCATGATTGCTATTGTCGCCAGTTACTTGCCGCATTTTTTCAGATTTGGCAAGACGCATTTCGACCACTTTCAGCAATTCGTTGCTTTCAAAAGGCTTTGTAATATAGTCGTCTGCACCTAAATTCATCCCATAACGGAAGTCTGCTTTTTCCGATTTTGCGGTCAAAAAAATGAATGGAATATCAGCAGTTTCTAGTTTTTTATGCAAGATGCTCAATGTGCTGTAACCGTCGAGTACGGGCATCATGACATCGCACAAGATGAGGTCAGGTCTTACTTTTTCGGCAATTTCAACGCCTATTTTGCCATTTTCGGCAGTAAATGTTTCATAACCTGCCAAATCGAGGATTTCTGCGAAGTTTTCACGTATGTCTTCGTGATCTTCTATAATGAGTATTTTCTTCATGAATTACTGATTTATATGGATTTTTTGATTGTAATGATTGGGATACTGAGGGGGTCATTTTGCAAGTAAAAAGTCACTGTAAATGTCGAACCTTTACTCAATTCGCTTTCAAAAGACATTTCCCCATTCATCATTTCGGCATAACGTTTAGCAATGTGTAACCCTAACCCCGTTCCCTTGATATTCATGGCATTTGATGCTCTAAAAAAGCGGTCGAACATGTGCGGTTTGTCTTCTTCGGGTATTCCCATGCCTTCATCAATAATACTTATGGAGAAGAGTTGCTCAACTTTTTTTGTTTCACATATTATCGTTGTGTCTTCTTCTGAATATTTAGACGCATTAGAAATGAGATTGATGAGCATCAATTTTAAGAGTTTTTTATCTATTTCGATGGTTAAATTGTCATTATGATGATGCGTGATGAGTTTTTGTCCCTTTTTCAAAGTGATGTTCATATCATCAATGACCTCTTGACAAAAGGCATGAAAGTTAACCTTTTCAAGGCATAGTTCTACTTTTCCTTCTTCCAAACGGCTGATAGACAAGAAGTCATTGAGCAGCATGGTCAACATTTCAACGCTGTTTTTTATCTTTAAATAATGGCGTTGTCGCTTGTCTTGTTGTTCGGTTTGGGTGTATTGACTCATCAAACTTGCCGAAGACAGAATCGTACTGAGGGGGGTCCGAAACTCATGCGAAGCCATCGAAACAAAGCGGGTTTTGAGCAAACCTAAGTCTTGTTCCTTTTTCAAAGCTTGTTGCAGTTCAAGTTGAAGCAATAAAAGAGATTGTTCGGCAGCCTTGCGTTCTTGAATTTCGTGATATAGTTGTTGATTCGTTGCCAACAGTTTATTGACCACATCGGAGAGTTTTTCGGTGCGTTCTGCAATGCGCCCTTCGAGTTCTTGATTGAGTTGTAGCAGCTCCGCTTCTGCTTTTTTCTGCTCGGTCATATCGTGAACGATGCCTGTGAAAAGGCGTTTTCCACCTAAATTCACCTCGCTAACCGCCAGCCAAAAAGGAAACATTGACCCATCCTTTTTTTTACCCAAAACCTCTCGACCAATGCCTATTATTTTTTTATTTCCTGTTGTAAGATAGTTGTTGATATAAGTATCATGAATAGGGCTATGTGGTGGGGGCATGAGCATGGCGATATTCTTCCCGACCATTTCGGCGGTTTCATATCCAAAAATTTTGCACGTGGCTGGATTGATTGATTCTATAACACCTCTATCACTAATGGTTATGATGCCATCTACAGCCGTTTGAATGATGGCATTCAATCGGTTGGCGACGTCGCTGATATTTTCGTTTTCATGATTCACATTCATGCTATTTTTTTCACAAAACTATAAAGTCAAAAACAAAAATCAGCATTTTGTGGTAAGTAGATGATGAGAAAAGTCATTCTGGAGGGTGATATAAATCCTTGAAGCCTTTACGGAAGATGAAAAACCTCCGTCAAAGGCTTCACCACAGGCGAATTATCGGCGTTTCCATCCATAATATCACTCATATAAGCCCACCAACGTTGCATGACTTCATGCGCGGGAAGTGTGTCGAGCATGTCAGGATTTTCTATTTTCAAAACGGCAAAAAGGGCATACGTTTCTTCATCGAGAAAAATAGAATAGTCATTGACACCAATGCTTTTGAGTAAAGCGGCAAGATCTGCCCAAATTTCGTCGTGGCGTTTTTTGTATTCGGCAGCTTGACCACGATTTAGCTGCATTTTAAAAGCGACTCTTTGCATGAACAAAATTGATGATAAATTGTACATTTTTAAGTATTTTTTGATTCAGATGAGAGATATTAATGGCACGTGGATTTATCAAATCCACGTGCCATTACCGAACATCAAAGAGAATTGCCAATGCCAACTAAGAATATTGACAATAGTATAGTAGTGATACCAATGACGAAAGTTTTAAATGTTTTTGAACTGACATTTGACCATTCTTTGAGGTACAAACCCCATGCGTTAGCTGTCAAAATAATCGTCGCCATGTGCAAAATCCATGAACTTGCGCCGTTGCCTAATTTACTTTCGCCCATGCCATAAAAGAAGAATTGTAAAAACCACAATGTTCCTGCTAAAGCGCAAAACAGGGTATTTTTGATAATCGGCGTATTGGCTTTTGTGTAATCACCCAAAGTCTTGTTTTTGAAGAAAAGATAAGCACACCAAATAAAATTTGTCGTCAAACCACCCCATAGAATCACAATGTAAGTGACGTTATTTTGAAACAAGGGGTTAAAACCTTGCCTCACGGCTTCTTCTGCCATCGGTTTACCTGCTTCAATCCCAAAATTGAAAAATGAACTTAAAATGCCTGAAATAATCGCAATAATCAAACCTTTGACCAAACTGAACTCCGCTGTACTTGCTTGTTTTTGTTCTGTTGTAAGTTCTTTTTCTTTCATCATACCCGCCTTTCCAGAAATGGCAATACCTGTTAAACAAACTGCAACGCCGAGCAAAACCAATTGCCCCCCCGTATTGCCCAACATGTCTGTAAAAGACGTTTTGCCTTGTGTGGGATTGAAAGTGTAGTAAATCGAAGGCACTAATGCACCAAAAGCCGAACAAAAACCCAAAATAACCGAATTGCCAAGCGACATTCCCAGATATCGGACGCCCAATCCATAGGTTAAACCGCCGATGCCCCACAGTAAACCCATTAAATATGTAAAATTTTTAACGGTCGAAGCCGTTGCTCCGATGATGTCAAAAAAATTAGGAATCGTCAGATAAGCAGCAATAGGTGGCACAATAAGCCAAGAAAATAAGCCCCCAAGAAGCCAAAAGTTTTCCCAAGCCCAGCCTTTGACTTTGTTGTAAGGCATATAAAAACTGCCCGAAGAAATACCGCCGATGGTGTGGAAAATAATACCGAGAATAACTTGCATAAGAGTTGTTGTTATCGTTGATGATGCGTGAAGGAAATACCATTTTAGGTAGTTGGGTATCAAAAAATGAAACTTCGGCAAATATGAAGTTTCAAAATCCGATAAAGACGTGCCAAATTAGGTTTATTTCCAAATGAAATTTGCTATTATTTGCCACAAAGGAAACTTAATTGCAGGAATTGTGGACTATTCCTTTTGTTTCTTTTTTTGTACTTTCTGATATAAGGAGTGGTTATTGGTATATTAGTTATTGGGAATTGGTCGCTCGTATATAACCAATTCTCAATAACTAATATACCAATAACCAATAACCAATACATCAATTCCCAATAACCAATAACTACTTCTGATTCACCCAAAAAGCATTAAAATCTTTAAAAGGGTAAAACAAAGCACTGCAAGGTTCATGTACCGCTGGGAAATGTTTGCCAATCAAAAAAGTCAACTCCTCCCCTGCCCTATCGTTGTCAAAATATGTGTAAATCGTTGAAAATGAACGGGTTTTAAGATAGTCAAGCACCAAATTTTTGAATGCTGCAGTGTGCATGATGATCACTTCTCCGTCTATCAAAGTATCGCCGTAATATTTCAACGCACTCAAAAAATCGAACATGCCTTCAAAAATGGACACTTTATTCTCTTTTTTATCCCCCCTCAGTATCGTGATGTCTTTATCAACGATTGAGCCTTTAAAATACTTATTTCGAATTTCAAAACCGCCTGAACGATTGACGATGCCCAAAGCATAATAGTCTTTATTGGTTTCAACATGGGTATAAATAACCTCTAAAAGGTATTTTTGAGCCGTTTTGATGTCAATATTGCGGTCTTCGGTTAGGTAAGTGACGAGATGTGGATTGGCTATAATTTGAGCCTTTTTGAGGTTTAAGGTGTCGGGACGTTCAAATTTCTTTTTGAGAAATTCATGTGGATTGTTGTCCTTAATATTTTCTGGAAATAGAATTTCTAAAAAAACAAGCGCGTCAGAAACATCACAATTGTTGAACAACTGGACAAATTTAAGCACATCGCCACCATCTCCTGAGCCGAAGTCATACCAAACATTTTCCCTGACATTGATATGAAAACTCGCATTGCGTTCCTGCGGACGGAACGGCGATTTGTACCACACATCATTACCACTGTGTTTTGTACGACTTGCCGAAAAGCCCATTTTTTCCAGCAAGATACTGAGGGGTATGTTTTTTACTACTTGTGTTTTCACTTCGTATCTACCTTTTATGAATAAATATAAGCCTACCAAACTTCACGTTACTATTGCCGCTTCTGCCGCCCGGCGGACGCTCCCCCTTTTTTTCTTTTCATACATAAAAAAAATTCATTTTTGACGAATAATATAGGAATAAAAAGATAACGGATATTATATAGGTTTACATACCAAAGTACACGTTTATTTCCTACCAAAGTACACGTTGATAATTCTTTTTTGCCTACCAAAGTACACGTTGATAACTTTCAATATTCGCCATTTTTAATGACATCTACCAAAGTACACGTTGATAACTTTTTTTTACCCTAAACCGCTCAATTCTATACCAAACTACACGTAATCTCTCTGATAGACTATACCAAACTACACGTTGATAACAGACAAATACACGCAATTAAAACCATATTGTTTCAATTACATACCAAACTTCACGTTAGTTTAGTAAACAAATCGGGTATTAGTATTGATTTTGATGGAATCGGGGAGGGAGAATGAAACATCGTCAAACCCTTATTTGGGTCTTCCTCGATACGTGCATTTGGGTATTGCGATTTGACCGTCAGCAAAGTTTTTCTGAATACTTGTTTGAACTTAAACATTTGGTCGTAACCATAGCCAAACTGCTCTTTCAATACTTGCCAGGCGATGAATATAGGCTTGTTGGGGTCAATGCGGTGCAATCGCTGCGCCAACCACGCATATATATCGAGTGCCATCGCATTGTGCGACAATGCCGCCAACGCCCTTTCATCCAGCGGAATCGCATGGTTTGAGAGGCTGTTGAAGTAGTCTTCGGACAATAAAATCTTTGATGTCCACATCACTTTGTTCTTTTCGTCCTTCGGAAACCACAAATTAAACGCTTTCACAATTTGCATATTGACCTGCAAACTTTCCTCGCCATTGAAATAACTGATGCTGATAATGGACGAAGTGAGCCGGCGCAATTGCTCTTTCACCTCCTTAATGGTACGTCCATCAGTGCCCAAACCTATTTTTTTGATGAAGGCGGTCATACTTTCTTCAACATCTACGACCCGACTTTGGGACTTGATGGCTTCACTATTAATATGTGCCAAAATCAATCGCGCCTTTGTGCCATACGGCAAACCCACAAACTCATAATCACCAGTTGCGGGATTTGCAGCGTGATTCGCTTGAACGGCGAGGCTGACATTGCCTTGTTTTTGTTGCCAAATAACCGTTTCGTCCCCTGGATTGCGATAAGGTAAAAACGTTTGACACAAAGCTGAATGTTGAAAAATCGCATCTTCGATACCTGCCCTATCAATCCGAATGGTCATAGAACTGTCAACTAAGCGACTTAATATGCGGCTCGTTGTGTTGCCTCCTGTATTGTCTTTTTTTGTTGCCATTTATGTTGTGGTTGTATAATTCCTTTCAATACGGCAAAAGAAATGGAATATTTATTTAATTATGTAAAGAATATTTGCTTTTTTATTTAAATAATATTTACTCAAATATTCTTAACGTTTTTTCTCAATACTTGGTTGGTGTTTTTAGATTATTTGCATAAATATTATTTGTGTTTTTATTTAAATAATATTTATGCAAATAATCTAAAAATTTTAAGAATGTCCTTAATGTCTTTCCAAAAATTGCAAACTCAAAAAAATGAAATATTTTTATTTTAAGCAAATTCATTTCAGTCATTCTCAAGATGATATAAATCCTTTTAGAATGGCTAAGAATCAATAAAATCCCTTTTTTTACTGAGGGGGTGCATGGCTGATGTTTTTGGATTCGAACGGCAATAATTTATTTTAAATATTTATACTTTTAAATAAAAATTATTTGCTTTTTTATTTAAATAATATTTATTGATGCCTCTGTGTGTTCATTATTATTTATGTTTTTGTATTTTTATTTAAATCTATAAATAATATTTATTTAAAAATACAAATTACATCGCTCCACGACGGCGCATATCTTCATAAATGAGTTCGAGCATATACTCGCGCATCGTGATTGTGCGGGTAAAAGTGTGCATTTTCACATGCTTATAAACTTCAACGGGTAAATCCAAACTGATTTTTTTGACCTCGTTTGTTATTACTTCGGGTTCTTCAATCAAAGTTTGGGCAGCAACAGCAGGTGCAGTGGCGGCGTGAATGGTTTGAATCGCTTTTTCCACCATATTTTCTGAATCATCTTTTTTAACGACGATGGGCTTGCCTGGCAAAGCCAATTTTCCGAAATC
>JAYTUQ010000334.1:0-1268 GCA_043744455.1 Saprospiraceae bacterium
CTCTGGAAATACCTTTTTCATAGCAGGACGAATGAAAACATCCATACCATAATCGTCATTGATGAACAAAAAACCGCCTGCCATGAGGTAATTCCGCAAATTTTCAGCTTCTTGATTCGAAAAAACAACATTACCATGACCTGTCATATACAAAAACGAATGGTTATAAATGTCGGCACTGCCTACCTCAACCGTCGCATATTCCAACTCGAAATTTGTTCCCAAATTTTTGTTACAAAACGCTGCTAAATTCTTCAATGAATTGACATCGTTGTACCAATCGCCGCCGCCGCTGTATTTCAAAAGAGCCAATTTCAAAGTCGGCTTATTCATTGAAAATGAAAGCGTTATGAAGAAAATAGATGCAAAAAACAAAATCTTTTTTATCATTTTTTATAACTTTTTTTCGCCTAACGACGGCGAGGTTCGCAACCTCGCCGTCGTTTACAACATTAAATTTCATTTATTAAATTAACCGTATGACAAGCCACCAAACCCGCCGTTTCTGTCCTTAAACGACTATTGCCGAGACTAACCGCTTGAAAATGTTGCGCCAAAGCGGTTTCAACCTCCCCCTCAGTAAAATCGCCTTCGGGACCTATTAATATAACGCTGTTTACATCTTTTTTGTACGTTTTTGACAACAATTGTTTTTCTGTACCTTCCATGCAATGACCAATAAAATTTTGACTTTCTGAAAAATCATTTTTCATAAATTGTTGAAAACCAATCGCTTCATTAAGTTTTGGCAAATACGCTTTCAAAGATTGTTTCATGGCAGATATTAAAACACCATTCAATCGCTCCCATTTTATTACGGCGCGTTCGCTTCGCTTACAAATCAAAGGCGTTATTTCATCAATCCCTATTTCCGTTGCTTTTTCTAAAAACCATTCAAAACGGTCAATGTTTTTTGTGGGTGCAATAGCAATATGCAGCTTGAAAGGTCGCTCATTGTACGCTTCGATTGTAGAATTGATACCAATAAGGCAGTATTTTTTGCCAATTTCAAGAATTGTACCATCATAAAGATTGCCTATGCCGTCCGTCAGTTGCATCGTATCACCTACTTTTTTGCGCAGGACTTGAACCGCATGACGCGCATCAATCTCATCGAGTTGTGCCAATCCTTTTATAATATTTTTTGAATAAAAAAGTTGCATAAAAGCGTACCTTGACTTTGTTAAATTAGGAATAAAACGAATATTTCTAATTCATGATGAATTTATTTTATATTTAGATTGAGTTGCTTTAGCCCTTTTAAATAA
>JAYTUQ010000335.1:0-18966 GCA_043744455.1 Saprospiraceae bacterium
ACGAACGGCGCTGGTGTCGTTTTTTAAACGACCACCCACTATGTTTCGGGTCTTTGACCCGCGAAGTATAGCTTTGTACTGAGGGGGGCACTTTTCTAAGAAAAAAGCCGCTGGCACAAGGTTGAATTTTAAAAAATGCACACGCTTGTAAGGTGCTGTGTTAAAAACCAAACAAAAGATTAAAAACGCGACGGCTACTTGTTAG
The DNA here is from genome assembly GCA_043744455.1 of Saprospiraceae bacterium. Taxonomy (GTDB): domain Bacteria; phylum Bacteroidota; class Bacteroidia; order Chitinophagales; family Saprospiraceae; genus JAAFJT01. The sequence continues at coordinate 206 of JAYTUQ010000335.1, forward strand.
CTTAAAGGTACTGCTTTAAATTTTTTGGAAAAGGTATCTAAAAGCCTACGCACCTTAAAAGATTTATGCTATAAGTTCGGCTTCGGTTAACTATCGCACCCCTCAGTATCGGGCTTGGGATTTGGCGTTCGGGCGGGGATTGCGGTGGTTTTCCTTAGAGTTTGGTGCAAGCAAAGGCATCTGAATTAAAATAAACTAAAGTAAAAATCAAAAAAAGGTATCTCGAAATTGAAAAAATAAAATACCAAGAAAAGAGCTAATTTCGCCAGATAAAAAATTGCAAAATGGCTTTAATAGAAAAATATATAAATCCTTTTACCGACTTCGGGTTCAAAAAATTATTCGGTACAGAGCCAAATAAAGATTTACTGATTGATTTTCTAAATGAAGTTGTGTTGCCTAAACAACGTACAATACAGGATTTGACTTATCGCAAAAATGAGCATATTGGAAATACTGAATTAGACCGTAAAGCCATCTTTGATTTGTACTGTATTGGTGCAGACGGAGAACGATTTGTAGTGGAGATGCAAAAAGCAAAACAAAACTATTTCAAGAATAGAAGTATATTTTATTCGACCTTTCCGATACAAGAACAAGCGCAAAGAGGTGATTGGGACTATAAATTGTCGGAAGTTTATACTGTTGGTATTTTAGATTTTGTCTTTAGTGACGAGCAGATACAAGATGAAAAGGGAGCAAAACCTAAACAGATAAAACAAAACGAAGTCAGACATGAGGTTAAATTGAAAAACCAACATTGTCAAGTTTTTTATGATAAATTGACGTTTATTTATTTGGAAATGCCACATTTTACAAAGACAGAAGATGAATTGGAAACCTCTTATGATAAGTGGCTATATGTTTTGAAGTATCTTCCGACATTTTCAGAAAGACCTATAAAATTGCAAGAGAGAATATTTCAACGCTTATTTGAGGCAGCGGAGATAGCCAAATTTAGTGCCGAAGAGAAGGAACAATATGAAGAAAGTTTGAAATCATACAGAGATTTAAAGAATGTCATTGACACAGCTTTTGATGAAGGGGAAAATAAGGGTAAGATTGAAGGTAAGATTGAAGAAAAAATTGAAAATATCAAAAAAGCACTGATAAGAAAGAAATTAACAGTTGAAGAAATAGCTGAAGATTTCAATACAACAATTGACTTTGTACTTCAAATCAAACAAGATAATAATTTTTGACCATCGCGTGATTTTGACAAAAAAAGAAAAAGAACCCGCTGTTAACAACTCTTCAAAATAAAAACGCTCGCTTGTAAGGTGCTGTGTTAAGAACTAAAAAAGAAGCCGAAAACCCTCATAAAAGATTTTCGGCTGTCTATTTTTAGCACATCATTTTATGCTTTTGGAAGCTATGCTCTATCCATTTTTACGATTTTAGGCAAAAATTTAGCGACCACATCCACCAACGCTTTTTGCGAAAGCATGACAGATTCGATGTCTTTGTAGGCATGTGGGGCTTCATCCAAACCACCGTCAATTAAAGTGACACCACTGTCGCGGAGCAAACGCTTCATTTCGTTTTCGGTCATGCTTTCTTTGGCACGGCGGCGGCTCATCTTGCGACCCGCTCCATGTGCAGCGGAATTGAGTGACGCGACTTCACCCTTGCCCCGAACGATATATCCAGCGGCTGTCATACTGCCAGGAATAATGCCCATATCGCCGAGATTAGCAGGCGTTGCACCTTTACGATGGACAATGACGTCACGTCCATCAAACAATTGCTCTTTCCATGCAAAATTATGATGATTTTCAATACGTGCTTTCACGGAAGTTCCCAATTGTTTAACGATGCGCTGATGAATCTCATGGTGGCATGCCGAGGCATAATCACCTGCTAAGTTCATAGCTGCCCAATATTCTGCACCTTCTGCTTCATCGAGTAACAGCCACGCCAAATGTTGCGCTTCACGCGGCAGTTTGCGCTTATCCATTGCGATATTTGTATAATATTTAGCAATATTTGCCCCCAAACCACGCGAACCTGAATGGGACAACAGCGCAACATAATCACCCGCAGCAATGCCTAATGCGGCATCATCGTTTTCAAACGAAACAATCCCAAATTCGACAAAATGGTTACCCGATCCTGATGTACCAAGTTGATAAGCCGCTTTTTGTTGCAAGTTTTTCAAAACATTGATCTCGTTGAATAAAGGACTGTCAATCACTTCATGATTAACGGCGGTTGACCAATGACCACCCGCACCAAAAATGGTGTTTTCGATAATCGCCTTCTCAAAAGACTTTTCATATTTCTTAAACTCGCTACCAGAAATCGGCAAAATAGATAAACACATGCGGCATCCAATGTCCACACCTACGCCATATGGAATAACGGCATTTTCGGTCGCCAAAACGCCGCCAATAGGAAGTCCATAACCTGAATGTGCATCGGGCATCAAAGCTCCTGCAACAGCAATAGGTAATTTCATCGCCGTATTCATTTGCAAAAAGGCTTCACGTTCAATATTTTCCTCACCATAGGTTGTAAAAGGCAAAGGTTGGTCTGCCAAATGACATATGCGCGGATCGTCAACAGGACGTTCTTTGATGCGTTCGGCTATTTTTCCCCAAATTTCATCGTTCCAATAATCTTCAGGTATGGCGACGAGACCCCTCAGTATGGGCTCCACTTCTTCAAGTGTCGCATGTTTGTACAACTTATCTAAAACACCCATTGTCATACTGATTGCAGGATTTTGTGGGAAACCGAATTCTAAAAGTTGTTTGGGCTTAATTTTTAACTTAGACATAATTATTAATGATTGATGGTTGATTGATGAAAATTTACTGTGTTTGGATAGACACAATAAGCGTTTTACAATCTTGCGGACAACAAAAAAGCCTCGCAAGACCGATGCTTGCGAGGCTTTTACACCCTCCATATACTGAGGGGGTGTCCATCATCGCTAGAGCAATCGGATTTTGTTAAATCTGGGCTGACTGAGACGGACACGCATAGTTGTATTATTTAAAGGATGATTAAATTCTTATTCAGATGGAGTGAATAACTGTGGTTTAGAAAAAATAGTTCCATGAATCAAGTTTTACACCTATATAATAAAAGGATATTAAGCTATTTCATTATTTCTCAAAGTCGAAAAAACTAAGTTTTCTAAGAACCCCTTTATAGTATAATTATTATTCTTATGATTAATATCAGTCAATCGAGGCAAATGTTGTGCAAAAAAGTGCTGAAAATGAGCCGCTTCAATGACCGTACTCGCCAAAGAATGAGGAAAAGGATAAGTTGGGTTGTACTCCGAAAATAGACTGGCGATGCGTTCGCACAAATCCTTATAAGGTTTGAACAAAGCGTCTGAATTGTTGTTATCGACTTCTTTGGATAGATATGCTTTGCTGCTCTCACTGATAACAATATCGTATAAAGCCTTGTGGTTAAACTCAATTTGCCCTAAAGAATCATCTAATTCGTGTGTTAGTAAATCAATAACACGACTTATTTTGTCTTGTGTGACAGTCATATTATTGATGTTAAAGATTACTTGATATTCTAAATAATTCCAATACCAAGTGATAATGTACAACAACAAACGGTGCTTGTTTTCGAAATAGCGATAGATACTCGCTTCTGTCGTATGAATCTCTTCGCCTAATTTCCTAAATGTAAATGATTCAAAGCCTAATCTATGAATCATCTCAATGCCATTTTTGAGGATACGTTGACCTAAATCGCTTGATTCGGGGTCACGGAGATAGAGTTTTTCATTTAGACGGATACTAATTTTTAATTCCATACAAAAGTTTAAGTAAATTCTTGTTTTGAAAAGGTATTTTTGAAATGTACTGGATTTCTTAATTCTGTTCACTTTTTTAAAATATAACAAAGATAAGGTGAACTTTTTAAATTTAATGATAGTTTTACTATCATAATTGATTGTTTTATTACTTTTGTTACTAAATAATGAATCAAGCTTAATAATTATGCTATTCTACTAGTTGATAATACATTAATTTATCATATTGTGTAAGAAAAAAACATTAGAAAGGACACAATTTTATTTAAAAACAAAGATAAGAGCATTGACTATCAATTAATTATTTGATTTTATAATCAAAAAATATTTCTTTAAACCATTTTTAAAAACTTAAAAATAGATTTTTATGGAAAACATCTTAAAAAACCTAAAATTTGACATGCCTGCGGGCATTGTCGTTTTTTTAGTTGCGTTGCCGCTCTGTTTAGGTATTGCTTTAGCGAGTGGCGCACCGTTATATAGCGGTATGATTGCTGGCATAGTCGGCGGGATAGTCATAGGCTTTTTGAGTAATTCACAACTAAGTGTCAGTGGCCCTGCTGCGGGTCTTGCTGCAATAGTTTTAGTCCAAATTCAAACTTTGGGTAGTTTCCAAACCTTTTTATTAGCCGTTGTTATAGCAGGTGTATGTCAACTCCTCTTAAGTTTGCTGAAAGCAGGTACAATAGCCAACTATTTTCCAACCAATGTTATCAAAGGAATGTTGACCGCTATCGGTATTATTATCATCATGAAACAAATTCCCCATGCATTCGGCTACGATAAAAATACTGAGGGGGACTTGGCTTTTCAACAAACCGATGGCGCAAATACATTTAGTGAGATTTGGCTGACAATAACACAACATATTCATTGGGGTTCAACACTTATTGCACTCATCAGTTTGGGTATTTTAATTATGTGGGAACGCCCGTTTATGAGTCGTTTTAAATTAATTCCAGGTGCACTTGTGGCGGTTTTTGTGTCTGTAATGTTAAATCAAATTTTTATATCGTTGGGTTCAGATTTAGCCATTCCACAAGCAGATTTGGTCAATGTGCCTGTTGCAACTGACCTCAATTCGTTTTTAGGGCAATTCACTTTTCCCGATTTTAATCAATTGAGCAACAAAGCCGTCTATATCGCCGCAGTGACTCTTGCAGCCGTCGCTTCTATCGAAACTTTGTTGTGTATCGAAGCGGTAGACAAACTCGACCCACACCGCCGCGTCACCAATACAAATCGTGAGCTATTTGCACAAGGCATAGGCAATATTGCTTCAGGTTTGATTGGTGGTTTGCCTGTAACTTCTGTCATTGTTCGCAGTTCTGCCAATGTTGCGGCAAATGCACAAACGAAAACGTCCACTATCATACATGGTATTTTGTTGTTGTTTTGTGCAGCATTGATTCCTATGGTTATCAATATGATTCCATTATCAGCCTTAGCTGCTGTTTTGTTAGTCGTTGGTTACAAATTGGCAAAACCGTCGTTGTTCAAGCAGATGTGGGCAGCGGGTAAATACCAGTTTATGCCTTTCATTATCACTGTGGTTGCCATCGTATTTACTGACCTTTTAACAGGCGTCGGTATTGGTATGGTCGTCGCAGCCTTTGCGATACTGAGGGGTAACATGAAAGCCCCTTATTTCTTCCACAAAAACAAACACCAAGCAGGTGAGGTCATTGTCATTGAGTTGACACAAGAGGTCTCTTTCCTCAATAAGGCGAGCCTCAAATTGACACTTGACCATTTACCACACAACACCAAAGTGGTTATTGATGCGTCTAAAACCATCTATATTGACTATGATGTTTTGGAATTAATTAAAGAATTTCAAAAAATCAATGCTCCTGAACGCAATATTGATTTCGTTTTGACGGGCTTTAAAGATACTTATCGCGTCACCAATTCCGATCAAGTACATTCTGAATTAGAGACCATTGTTTCAACAAAAGAAGTAAAAGGCAAAGCCGAAGACCTTTTGAAAGAATTGATAGCAAAATAATCCTCACTACAATCTTCCTAAGAGGACAAGGGGATGTGTTTACACAAGACAATCCGCCTGTCGTTTCAATTTTTTATGTATGTTAAAATATTTTATTATACTCTTTTTTATTGTCAGTATTTTCACCACATCTTTTTCTCAAAAAACTGATGTTGGCAATTGGTTTATGTATTTTGGTAATCAAAAAATCAACGATAAATGGTCATTTTGGAATGAAGTTCAATACCGAAATTACAATTTTGCAGGTAATTTAGAGCAATTATTAATGCGTACGGCGATTGGTTATAATCTAACCGAAAACAACAATACCGTCCATTTAGGGTACGGATTTATTCGCTCCGAACCTTATATTGCAGGTACGAATAAAAAACGAATGGTGAATGAACACCGTATTTATCAGCAATTTATGACGAAGCAATCCATCGGTCGCGTATTGCTGACACATCGTTATCGTTTTGAGCAACGTTTTATCGCTGATATTTTTAAGCTAAGATTGCGCTATTTTTTAGCGGCTCAAATACCGTTGAACAATGCCAGTTTAGCACCTAAAACATTCTATATGTCTGCTTACAACGAATTATTTGTTCAAGTGAAATCACCCATTTTTGATAGAGACCGCTTGTATGGCGGTATAGGTTACGTCATAAACCCCGCTTTGCGTCTTGAAATAGGCTTTTTGCAACAATTTTATGAAAGTTCAAACCGACCTCAATTCCAATTTTTATTACTTAACAACTATCCATTTCCTAACAAAAAGAAATAAAAAAAAATCGTATGCGCACATTAAACAAAGAATTACAAAATCAGATTACGCCACAATCGGCATTAGAAATTTTGAAAGACGGCAACAACCGTTTTATTAATAACCTTCGGGCGAACCGCAATTTGTTGCAACAAGTAAACGAAACAAAGGAAGGACAACATCCTTTTGCGGTCATTTTGAGCTGTATTGACAGCCGCACCTCTGCTGAATTGATTTTTGACCAAGGATTGGGCGATGTCTTCAGTGTCCGTATCGCAGGTAACATTTTAAATCAAGACATTCTCGGCTCAATGGAATTTGCTTGCAAAGTCGTGGGCGTTAAAATCGTTGTCGTTTTAGGTCACACCAAATGTGGTGCTATTAAGGGTGCTGTAAACAATGTTAAATTGGGTAATTTAACGCATTTGTTGGACAAAGTGCAGCCATCAGTTGCAGCCACAAAAAAAACATGCGCTCATTTGAATTTGAGCGATGACGAATTTACAGATGCCGTAGCTTCCACAAATGTCCGTCTTGTTGCCGATCAAATTACAGAAAACAGCCCAATATTGAAGGACATGCTCCTCGCAGGTGAAATCGGCATTGTGTGCAGTATGTACAATGTCGAATCAGGACAAGTTGAATTTTTTGACGATGCCGAAACCATGTTTGAGCACGTCAAAGGCGTTAAATTTGCTTAAAAACTTAAAATCATAATAGTACTTTAAATAAAATAAGCCAAACGATTCAAGTTGAACCTTTTGGCTTATTTTATACTGGATAATATTGACAATAAGTATTATCCATTTTCCATTATCCCCCAAATTCACGTTGCCAAGCCAAAACGCCGCCTTCTAAATTGCGGACATTTTGAAACCCATTTTGCATCATAAAAGCTTTGGCATTGCCAGAACGTGCGCCAGAACGACAATGCACGACAATTTCATCTGCTTTGTGATTTGCTAATAAACCATTGATGGCTTCGGGAATTGTAGCTAATGGAATCAATTCCGCACCTAAGTTGAACTCTTCGTATTCATAAGGCTCACGTACATCAATGAAAACAAATTTGTCGCCCGATTCAAGGCGTTTTTTTAGTTCGTTGACTGTTATATCCATTTTTATAAGTTGTTAATAGTTATTTATTGACGGCAAATTTATGAATATAGGTTTGATTTGTCTTTACATTTCGGACTTTTAAAAAATAAATACCTGTTGTGGTATTATCTAAACTCATTTGCCCCCCCCTCAGTATTTCGCGCTTTTGAAGTTGTCCAATGAGGTTAAAAACGCTCATTTCATAGTCTTCTTCAAGCCCTTTTTTCAAATCAATATACAAACGGTCAGATGCGGGGTTAGGATAAACTGTCATCACATCAGATAATGCTAATTCGTGTGTGGAAAGAGAACTCGTATTTATCGCTACTTTATTGCCCACAACAGCGCGAATCATCAACGCACCCAACGGATAATATTTGATTGTATCCCATTTGCTATTGATTTTTGTAAATATATATTTCCCTTTATCAAAACTATTTCTGTCCAAACCGATAGATATTTGATTGTCAATATTTTGGTAACCAACATAAAAATTGGTGTTGGCGGGAAGAAAAATTGCTGTATCTCGTCCACCCGTTTTTGTTTCTAATCTATAAGTTGTAATACCTTGAATAGAATCTACTTTGGCATCTACGGCAAAAGGCGAGACATTTTTCTTTTCGTAAATCGGCGTTGTATTTAATGAATCTTTCCAAATCTGAATATTGAATTTTGGGTCAATAAATTGATACTTTTTACGGACATAAGGAAAGGAAAACTGTACGCCCCGCAAGGTATCTGCTACATTGGTGCGGAACTGAACAGCCGTTTGTTGGCTAAAACCCGTAGCAGCATATATCAATTCAGCAGTGCCATCGTCATAAGCGAAATAGTTTGAAAAAACAGTTTTACTTGTCACAACGTCGTTGCGTAAAGCCGCTTTTGCTAAATCCTTTCCTTCTTGACCCGCAATAACAAGGCTATATTCTGTTGTAACAATAAGATTTTCGGTTGTTGGCGGAATAGTCGCAAGTTGGCTTCGCAATGACGAAGGATATGTTTTAGTCGCCGATACATAAAACTGATTGGGTGGCACATTGACACCATCCAAAATAGTAATAGTAGAAACGGCAGTCACCCCAGTGGAAGTTGATATTTTTACATTTGTATTTGTCGGATTACGAGGGTCAACAAAATGATTGTAGAATCGGGCATTAAATTTATCGTTAATTTCAGTTGCCAAATTTGCATAAGCATGTTTCCACGGCATTGAACTGTAACGCGTTAAAAGGGGACGCGGCGCATCAACAAATGCCAAATCATCTAGGGTTTTATCATTAAAACGCCGATTTGTACCTATTTTCACATAATCGAGATGCCACAATTCATTCGCTCCGTCAATTTGACCATAGTTATAAAAACGGAATTGGAATTTGCCATAAAAATATTTGGCATCTTTGATGGGTACAAAATACAGGGTAAATGGCGGAAAACTATCATCTGAAATATAAGATTTCAAACCTTTAAAAACTCTTATGATTTGCCAAATCCCTGCATTATCCCTAAATTCTAAGACCATTGAATCTTGTTCCAAAGGTTCATAACCCAAACCTTTGGGTTGCAAAAAGAAGGTCATGTATATAGAGTCAGCTGCTGTTAAAAGCCGTTTGCTACCATCAGGGTTGGTAATTGTCTTCAAATTAATATAATTGGAAGTCAAAACATCTCCTTTGCCATATTCACCCGCTTGCCCATAAGGTTTGCCATTGTAGTTTATGCCGTCAAAAGTGGCGACACCTACTGAGGGGGGATTAAAAGCCATAGAATTATTGATAAATACCTTGTTATCGAGCCATAAATTGCGGTCAGGATAAGGTCCAGCATAGCTGAAATCATCAATGAAAGGCAAATCAATGGAGTCTGGGATGAAGCTTTCTGCTTGTGGCAATTCAGAATATCTTTCTAAAATGGGATATGTACTGAGGGGGAGTAAACGAACCCCTTCCGTTTGAGCGTGAACACAATAAGTGCTAAAAATGAATAAAAAAGCAATGTAAATACGACTCATGCTGAAATTGAAATTATGAGATTTGTGATTGCGCAGCGCGCGATTGAATCGTTTTGAAAACGGTTTTTACGTTCAGATGTTGCCTTTTGGCTACAAAGGGTACAAAGTTAACATTTATGTCGGAATATGGATGTTTGAGCATTCCGATGCAGGTTGAACACGTCATTCATGACAATTCCTTAGAAACACATTCAAACAACGCTTTTTACGTTAGTCTTAGAAAAAAAAACGGAATTATCTACTTATGGAACACATACTTTTTTGATAATCAATTAGTTACAACAATAAGTGTAAAACTATATTTTCATAACTTATCGACAGTCAACGTATCGGATGCTTTAAAAGCATCCGATACGTTTGTTTCTATTCATAAAATGTTTATTATCAATGGTTAAATTATAGCATTAAATTTTGTAAATTTAATTTATTCAAAATTAAAATTGCCATAGAATTGTCATAAATAATGCGTTTAATCTGTTTTCTATGCTCAATCTGCCAATTGACCAAAAAATATCTTACTCTACAGAAAATATCCATTTGCGTTCTGTAGAAAGCCCATTGCGTTTGTAGGAAACCATTTGCATTCTATAGAAAGCCCATTGCTTTTATAGGAAACCATTTGCATTCTGTAGAAAGTCTATTGCTTTTGTAGAAAGTCTATTGCTTTTGTAGAAAACCATTTGCGTTTTGTAGAAAGCCCATTGCTTTTGTAGAAAGTCTATTGCGTTTGTAGAAAGTCTATTGCGTTTGTAGAAAACCATTTGCGTTTGTAGAAAACCATTTGCGTTCTGTAGAAAGCCTATTGCGTTTGTAGAAAACCATTTGCGTTATGTAGAAAGCCCATTGCTTTTATAGAAAGCCTATTGCGTTTGTAGAAACTTGATTTTTAAATCAAAAAAGGCAGGTGGAACGAAAAAAAGTATTTATAATACATAAGTTATTTATAAATACTTTTTTTCGTTCCACCTGAAAAAACAGTCTTATTGATTGATAATCAATTTATTAGACAAAACACGATTGCCTTTCGACAACGTATAAATATAAATACCGTTTGGCAAACTTGTGACATCGAGGTCGAAAGTGTTTTGACCTACTTGAATACTGAGGGGTCTGGTAATGACACGGCGACCTAATAAATCAGTGACATTAAAATCAAATTTGTCTGCAATGCTTGATTCGATTTTGATAACTGTTTTACCATTTGTTGGGTTTGGTACGGCGGTCATGCCACTTACTTCTGTTAAGTCCTCGGCAGCAGTCGTACATCGGGTATCGTTGGCAGCATATACTTTTAAGTCATATGACCCTTCGGCAATGGCACCCGGAAAAGTTAAATCGTAACCGTTCGGAAAAAGAGACGCATAAAAACCACCTGGATAGGCTTTTCCAGAAATAACTAAAGGATAAGTTTTAACAGCATTGGTCGCTGCGGGTATACCTGAAAGGGCAACACACCCTTGTGTTTGTTTTTTCCAAACACAATTTGGTGGATTACAAGCATAAGTAATACCCGTAGGCAAACCTGAAATAGCAGAAGTTTTCCCAATTAACACACTGTCCAAAGGTACTTGAATAGTACCAGGACCAAAGGGATTGGGTACACTAATCGTGTCTCCAACTTTAATCGTCCAAACAAAATTGTAGGCTTTAGTCAAACAGGCGGCTTTGTCAATACCGCCATTGGGACGTGTAGTTGCAATATAAGGCAAGGGATAAACGCCTGATGCTGAATCTCGATATCGAATCGAATCTGGCTTACAAGGCGTTTGGGCATTTGCTGCTGTTGCGAAGCAGATTAAGAAGACGATAATAATGTGTATTTTTAGTCTCATAATGAATAATGGTTTTTGATGATAAATAATTAATATTCAAACGTGAAAATACAATGATTTATTGAATTCAGTCACGACTTGTCAGGTTTAACATTTCTTTTAATTTTGTGGCGGTTTTAAAATTAAGAGAATTCAAAATTACCAAATTTTAAAAACTCTTAATCTTTTTTTGCGTTTCAAACGTATCAATCATTTTTCACTTTTCATTTTCCATACATTTATGTCCACTATTATTGATTTAATTGGCAATACGCCGATGGTAAAATTGCAAAAATTAAACACCAATCCTAATGTAACGATTTTTGCAAAACTTGAAGGAAATAACCCTGCCGGTAGTGTAAAAGACCGAGCTGCACTCAATATGGTGCGTGCCGCCGTGGAGCGCGGTGATATTTTGCCAAATATGCCTTTGATTGAAGCCACAAGCGGCAATACGGGTATTGCTTTGGCGATGATAGCGCGTTTATATGGTTTAGAAATTGAATTGGTTATGCCTGCCAATGCAACGCGTGAACGGACATTAGCGATGGAGGCTTATGGCGCGCATGTGACATTATTGGACTCGATAGAAATGTGCCGCGACTATGCGGAAGAAAAGGCAGCAACAGGAAAATTTTATATGCTGAATCAATTTGCCAATCCAGACAACTATTTAGCCCATTACAAAACGACTGGACCTGAAATTTGGCGTGATACGCATGGAAAAGTGACCCATTTTGTCAGTTCTATGGGTACAACGGGAACGATAATGGGTACGTCCATGTTCTTGAAAGAAAAAAATGCCGACATTCAGATTGTTGGATGTCAACCTACTGAGGGGTCCTCTATTCCAGGCATTCGGCGTTGGGAACCTGAGTATTTACCTAAAATATTCGATGCATCGCGTGTGGATTTAGTCATAGATGTTTCGGAAGCTGAATCAACTGCTATGGCAAGGCTTTTAGCAAAAGAAGAAGCTATTTTTTCAGGTATGAGTTCAGGCGGCGCAGCGACAGCAGCTTTGAGACTGGCTGACACATTAACTGAAGGCATCATTGTTTTCATCGTTTGCGATAGAGGCGATAGATATTTGAGTAGCGATTTATTTGGTTAATTGTCGTACTTATCGGCTTTAAATAAGTAGATAATTCTGAAAAAAAATAAAAAAATACCCCTCAGCATATGGATACTGAGGGGTGTTTTTTTATTCGGCTTTACCCAACACATTCAGCATAAAGGCATATTGCATGGCAGTCAAACGGCTTAATTCAAATCGTCCTGAACCCGAACTGATACGCGCCGATTTATCCATGTGCAATAGAATAGGATTTTTGCCTGTATTATTGGCGCGCAATTTTTGAACCCATTTTGTCGGAGAATAAAACGGCACTTGCGAATCATTGAGGTTAGCAAAAGCAAAAACTGCTGGATAATTAGCGGGTTTCACATTGTCATAAGGTGACCAAGACAACATATAATCGTAATATTTTTTTTCTTTCGGATTGCCCCATTCATCATATTCTAAAGTCGTCAATGGCAAAGTTTCATCAAGCATATCAGAAACCACATCTGTCCACGGTAATTCAGCAATAACGCCTTTGAACAAATCTGGGCGCATATTCGTCGCAGCAGCCACCAACATGCCTCCCGCACTCGAACCATAAGCAAAAAGGCGGTCTGTCGATGTAAATCTTTGACGCACAAGGAATTCCGCACAATCCACATAATCGTTGAATGAATTTTTCTTTTTCAACAATTTACCATCTTCATACCATTGACGACCCAATTCCTGACCACCTCGTACATGGGCGATACAGTAAACAAAACCCCTATCAAGCATGCTTATCAAATCTGCTTGAAAATGTGGTTCAATGCTGATGCCATAAGAGCCATATGCATACAAAATCAATGGATTAGAGCCATTATTTAAAAACAAATCTTTTCGATAGACAATACTGAGGGGTATCTTTACACTGTCACGCCCTGAAATCCAAATTCGTTTTGACTCATATTTCGAGATATTATAACCATTCACACTGACTTGATGTAATATCGTTTTTGACTTCGTTCTTATGTTGTAACTATACGTAGAAGGCGGCGTGGAAAGTGATTGATAATTATAACGGAGACTATCAATATTGAAATTATCATAATCTGAAAGGTTCATTTCTGCCACATAGGCTTCCTCACCGAGGTTAATTTCTTGCCATGTGTTGTCTTCACGATTCAAAATTCTTATTTTATTTAACCCTTTTACTTTGTCTTGAATAATAATATAATTTTTCAAAACCTCAAAATTCTCCATCAATGACGAGTCACTATGCGCGACAATGTCTTTCCAATTCTTCAAACTGAGATTACTGAGGGGCGCTGTTGATAATTTGAAATTAGGTGCATGATTATTGTTTTGAATAAAAAACATGTTGCCTTCGTAGTGATTGACATCGTATTGAAGGTTTTTTTGTCGGCTTTGCACCAATTGAGGGACTTCATCTACTTTGTTGGCATCAAAAAAACGAAACTCATTGGTGGTATTACTATATGCGCCAATAAATATGAATTGATGGCTACGTGATTTTGTTAATGCCACGACATAAGACTTATCATTTTCTTCATAAATCACCTTATCTGTATGGGTATCTAAACCCAATGTATGCCGCAATACCTTATAACCACGAACCGTCTCATCGAGACCAACGTAGTAAAAATGCTTTGAATCATTAGACCATTCCAAAGCTTGAGAAGCCGTATTAGCTATATTTTCAGATAAAAATTCGCCTGTTGATAGGTTTTTTACTTGCAAAATATGCCGTCGTTCACCCGTTGTATCTATTAAAAAGGCAACAAAATTATTGTCGGGACTTACAGCGACATCTGCCAATTCAAAATGTTTATACTTTTTAGCAAGTTCAGGTAAATTCAAAATCACTTCTTCATTACCCATCCACGTTTCTTTTTTACGGCAAATTAAGGGGTAAGCTTTATCAGAATCATAGCGATTGTAGTACCAATAGCCATTTTTTTTGACAGGTAAATCTTCTCTTTGTAGATTCAGTTTGCTAATAATTTCTTTATACAACACTTTTTGTAATCCCTCAGTAAGCGATAGCATTTTATTGGTATACGCATTTTCAGCGTCAAGCAAAGCCATGACGGCAGAATCATTTGGATTAGACAACCAGAAATAATTGTCAATCCGACGGTTACCATGTTCTTCAAAAACTTTTGCCTCTTTTTTTGCAATCGGTGGGTCTATTTTTTCAACTGCACCAGAAGGAGTATTCTGACAACCCAAGACGAGTAAACTACAGGCAAAACCGATAATAACGATGTAAATTCTCATGTATGTGTCGTTTGACGTAAGTGGCTATTCATTAATAATTCATATTTTGTTCAAATTTTGAATGCTTTTAAAACGGGTTTTGCTTGTAAGTCATAAAGTTTGAAAGAACTAACGAGTTCTACAAGTTTTTTGTCAAAAAAATAGATTTGTATGAGAAAATATGTGAAAAAAGTTAGAAAAGAAAGGTTCTAATATTCAAAACAAAAAAATAGCCGACACTTTTCAGCATCGGCTTAATTTTTTATGTTTATAGCATCAAAAACAAATAAAAATAGTTTGTTTTTAATACGATGTGTTGAAGTGTTACAACCAATAAAATATAATATTTTTTATTCACATATACTATTCAAACAATTTATACTGGTTTTCTCCTTTTGGTTCTTCAAAAATAGGACCCCTCAGTATAGCAGAAAAATTTTCCTTAATTTTATCATGCAAATATTTTGCTAACCTTGGTGCATTGATATTATCTTTTTGAATGACTAACTGTCTGAAGCATTTTAGGAGCAAAACGAAAATCGGGTGCTGACTCACGCCGCCACTTTTCAATATCTTTTATAGAGGGAATACGATAATGCGTGGTATTCATTTCTATGGTATTAAATTGCTGGCTGTAAAAACGTAGATAATCTGTTGGTTTACAACCTTTTGGATAAATCCAACCGACCCATTCTTTCATAGACCAACCCGTGCAGCCAATATAAACTCGAGGTAGTGTGGTTCGTTTTGGCAAAGTATGCCTCAGTAAATTTATTGTTTCATTTCGGTCTTCAGGCAATGAAAAATGTAAATCCGATATGTCTTTTATTTTACCAAATTCCATATAGTTGTTCGTTTAAAAGATTTAACTAATTTTACCCCTTTAACACGCAATCATTCGATTTTTATTGACCAAAAATCAATAAAAAGGAAAAACTAAGCAAGTATAATTATAAAAAGGTATCGCTTTTGTGTTAAAATTGTATCTTATTTTAATTAAAAAAAAGAATAAGAAAAAAAACAGAAGGACAATAATTAAGCATAAAATAAAATTATTTTTTTAAAATCTTGACTTTCAATATTTTAAAACGAATTTTGAAAATCCTACATCCTTAATATGGGTTGGTTTAAACGTTTACAAGAAGGCATTAAGACTGCAACAGTCAATAAGAAGGAAGCTCCAGAAGGCATTTGGTTCAAATGCCCTAAATGTAGCGAAACATCCACTATGAAAGAGTTTCGCGATAACTTTCATAAATGTCCGAAATGCGACTATCATGGACGTATTGGCTCAAGAGAATATTTCAAAATATTATTTGATGCCAAAGGCGCACCCTTACTTTTCGAAGAAGTCGTCTCTAAAGACTCCTTAAAGTTTGTTGATACAAAAACTTATCCTGAGCGTTTGACAGATGCTATGAGGAAAACGGGGCTTAGTGATGCTATCTCTGTCGCAACAGGAAAAATTAATGGTCGAGATATTGTCATTGCTTGTATGGATTTTAGTTTTATTGGTGGGTCTATGGGTTCGGTTGTTGGCGAACGTATCGCTCGTGGCATTGATTTAAGTCGTAAAATGAAAGTTCCGTTTATGATTATTTCCAAATCAGGTGGCGCACGTATGATGGAATCTGCCTATTCTTTGATGCAAATGGCTAAAACAAGTGTTAAATTAAGCCAATTGGCAAAAGAAGGCATTCCGTTTCTTTCATTGATGACTGACCCCACTACGGGTGGTGTGACGGCTTCTTATGCCATGCTCGGCGACATCAATATGGCTGAACCTGATGCACTCATTGGTTTCGCAGGTCCACGCGTTATACGTGAAACCATAAAACGCGATTTGCCTGAAGGCTTTCAATCTTCTGAATTTCTATTGGACAGAGGCTTTCTTGATTTTATCGTGAATCGAAAAGATATAAAGGATACGTTGTCGGATTTATTGGAAATGTTTGAACGTAAATAAGTTGGTCATTAGTCATTGGTCATTAGTCATTAGCTGCACAATGACGAATGACCAATGACTATTGACCAATGAGCAATGACCAATAATTCATTCAGAAATAATGATAAACCCTTTTTCCAACGGATTCAAATGCTCTTTTAAAATATCAAAAAATGCCTCACCCTGTTTGAGATAAATGGGCAAAAAATTATCCGTTCTCTCTTGTAATCCACCGTTTGGAAAAAGTTTTTGTTGCAAGGCTTTCAGCTGATTCACAGCCGTTTCATGTTTTTGTTTTTCTGCTTTCAAAACCCTCGATTCAAGAGCATCTAAACTTTGCAATTGTTTCGTTTTTTCAGCTAAAACGGCTTTTTCTAAACCGGCATCCACAGCCATAACTTTTGCCAAAACTTTATCCAAAACGGCGCTTAATGCCTCTTTTTCGGCTGACATACTGAGGGGGGTGCTTGATTGTTGTGAAACATATTTTTTAATCATCACATCTGTATCTTCTAATATATCAACGAGTTGTATGTCTAATTTATCCATTCTGTCTTGATTATTTTTTTCTAAAAACAAAACAGAATTACGACGTATCAACATTGGAAAATTAACACCAAAATAAGCAAATTGGGCTTTTCTTTCGAGCCAATAGGCTAATTCACCGCCACCACCTATGTAGGCTAAATTTGGCAAAACAGATTCCTGAAAAAGCGGTCTTAGCACAACATTCGGGCTAAAATACTGAGGGGTCTCATGCAACTCTTTCAGAATATCGGCTTGCGTCGCCCACTTATAATCTGTGTTTAAGGCATGATAAACACCGTTTTCTTCGACAATTCGTTCTCTGATATTCTCTTTTAAATAAAACAGATTTATATCGCGTGCATAGGCTTGCGCTTTGAAACCCAAGTCTTCTAAAGCTGTTTGTGTCGTTTCGACCAATAATTTTGAAGGTTGCTCCACAATTTCTTTTTCCATAATAGGAATAAAAGAGCGTTTCAACGCGCTATCATTCATGTTCAAAACAATCAAGCCATATTTTCCGAACAATGTATGCAGGAGTGCTTGTACAGCATCTTGATATACAGCGTGTTGCGTGTATGACTTTTCAATTATATCGAAAATATGTTGCGCATTTTCTGAATCACCTAAAATGGGTTTTAACGCGTCGAGCACGGTGCGCAAAGATTGTGTTTGCATCATGCCCACAGCCCCCCCCTCAGTATCAGAACGTTCCCAAGTGATGGTTTTATTAAAAATAGAAATACTATTAACCTCCTCGAAATCATGGTCTTCACCACCAATGACAAAAATTGGCACAAAATTATTTTCTGGAAAATATTTCTTTAAAGCATGTGCCAAATTAATGGTGGAGAAAATTTTATAAATAAAATACAGAGGCCCCGTCAGTAAAGAAGGCTGGTGCGCCGTCGTAACGGTAAAAGTTTTTGTATCCAGTAAACTTTCTATTTTTTTAATATCAACGCCTTCCCTATCAAAAGCGGTGTATTGCTTTTTGAGGACAGAAACAAGCCCTTCTCTATCAATTTTTGATTTTGATTTATCTTCAATAACTTTTTTAAAACATTGAATATCAACAGGATAGGCATAAAATTCTTTAAAAATATTGATTTGTTCTGCATAAGCAATATCAAACTTAGAAAGCATCGGAAAGGCAGAAAAAGGCAGTTTAGAGATGTTCATAAAAAACAGATGAAATTAAGCCAATGTCTGGTCTAATAGGCAGTTGGATGGCATTTGAAAAAAATATAAAAAATAATTAATTTTTTTTTGAAAATTTGAAACAAAGGTAACTAAATGGTCGTAAACCTTTTTATACAACACAGAATCGAGCGTCTTGTTTCAAAATTGGTTGGTCGACAAGGTGTTTTAAAAAATAATTGAAAAAATTTTACTCAAAATATAAAAATTATGTCGATTCATCATATTTGGCATAATAGTTGGTAAAATTAAGATGTGTGTAAGTTTTGGTTAAAGAATTGTAAAATTCGTTTCGTTACCCGTGAGCAACCCTCGCGG
>JAYTUQ010000336.1:0-4855 GCA_043744455.1 Saprospiraceae bacterium
GTAAAAAGATTCACCTTTAATATGACTAATTTTGAACACTTTAGAGCAAGATGTTTTGCGTTCAAAAATTAGTTGCCGCTAAAATTGTCACAGAGCCAAAATATTCATCATTACTAAGAAGTTTTCATTCAATACAATTTACCATTATGGAATATGAAGTAAAAGAAATCCGTTTTCGTGAGATAGAGTATGACATTCTTAAGGTCAGCTATTATATTAATGATATTGATCCTTTTGATTTTTATGTGTCAGCGACTGTAAAAGTACCAGACTATTTATATCACAAAGGCATCAGTCTTGGATTACCACTTCATACGGCTCTGCCTTTTGTTGAAAAGCAAGATGCGGCGATGGCAAAATTTGTTGAAAAAACAATTGCAGAATTCAGCAATCAACCGAATCCAGAGCTTTTGGCATTTCAAACTTTAGAAGAAGAAGGTTTTGATTTAGAACTTTTTTTGAGACATACGTTATCGGGCATCAATGTCAAAATGCAAGAGGTAGAAGATACGGAAGATGAGACCCCAAAGCAGACGAGTATCGTGTTTTCAAAAATAAAATATGCAATTTTAAGTTATGAATATGTTTATAATGAAGAGGTCAATCCTCGTGAATTTAATATTTCTTTGGACTTACAAATGCCCAAAATATACTTTCCAGAGGGTTTAAGCTTCGATTTGCCTTTAGAAACCATTTTACAAGCCGTAACGATGGAAGATGCCAATATGGTTGAATATGTTAAAAAAGTAGTCGCTGATTTTGACGGGCATCCTGATGCTGAACTGTTGGCATTTCAGTCCTTAGAAGAAGAAGGTTTCGATGTTCCTTTATTTTTGGATTATATGTTACGCAACTTGACGATGAACAGCCAGAATAGTTAATCGGATGAAAAACGGATGACACCTTCTTGAAAATTCAAACTTTCCAAAAGGTGTCATCTTCAATTATCATTTGCAGCCCCCCTCAGTAAAGCGGTGCTTTTTGTGTTAAAATTCTAAATTATTGAAAATCAAGCAACTACAAGGACCGCTTCTTTCTTTTTCTGTGCTAAAGCTGCTTTGTAATCACGTGGCATAACTTTGACAAAATGATTTTTCAATACTTCCCACTCGTTCAGAATCGTCAAAGCTTTTTGGCTCTCTGTGTAGCGGAAATGCTCGCGTATAAGGTTGCGAACGTTGTCGAAGTCCTCATCTTCCATCATCTCCATTTCAGCCATATCGTCATTGAAGTTGTGCGGGAGTTTTTTATTCGGGTCATAGACATAAGCGATGCCACCTGACATACCTGCCGCAAAGTTGCGTCCCGTCGAACCTAAAACGACTGCCAAACCGCCTGTCATATATTCACAACCATGGTCGCCAACACCTTCCACAACGGCTTTTGCACCTGAATTACGAACTGCAAAACGCTCTCCTGCCATCCCTTTGATGTAAGCCTCGCCACCTGTCGCACCATAAAGTGCCACGTTGCCGATGATGCTGTTTTCTGACGGGTCAAAAGTGGCTTTTTCATCTGGTGAAACGACTAATTTACCACCTGACAAACCTTTGCCAAAATAGTCATTCGCTTCACCCCTCAGTATAAACGTCACGCCTTTTGTCAAAAACACACCAAACGATTGTCCTGCTGAACCATTGAAGCGATAAACCAAAGTGCCATCAGGCAAACCTGCGCTTTTGTAACGTTTTGAAATTTCATAACTCAACATCGCACCAACGGAGCGGTCTGTATTTTTGATGTTGACAACAGACGTGTATTGTTTGCCCGTTTCGAGCGTATTCATCGCTTTTTTTATCAATCTTCTATCCAAAACATCTTCAATAACATGGTCTTGTGCTACGGCTTTGAATTGACCAACTGACTCATCAGCGGGTTCTTTGTAAAGAATTGGCGACAAATCAACCGATTTGTATTTCCAATGCCCCACGTCTTTTCTGAATTTTAACATTTCCACTTTACCCACCATTTCGTTGACGGTGCGGAAACCGAATTCAGCCATTATTTCACGCAACTCTTCTGCTATAAATTTAAAGAAATTGATAACGTGTTCTGGATTGCCTGTGAAGCGTTTACGCAATTCAGGGTCTTGTGTGGCGATACCCACAGGGCATGTATTGAGGTGACATTTACGCATCATAATACAGCCTTCTACGATGAGTGCTGCCGTAGCAATACCCCACTCTTCTGCACCCAACATCGTAGCAATAGCGACATCACGACCTGTACGCAACTGGCCATCTGTTTGAACTGTCACACGGTCACGGAGTTTGTTTTTAACCAAAACTTGATGCGTTTCAGCCAAACCCAACTCCCATGGAAGCCCCGCGTGGCGAATACTACTAAGGGGTGATGCACCTGTGCCACCGTCATAACCAGCAATCAATATTTTATCGGCTTTTGCTTTCGCAACACCTGACGCAATGATACCCACACCTGCTTTTGAGACCAATTTGACGTTGATATCGGCTTTGCGATTGGCGTTTTTAAGGTCGAAAATCAATTGCGCTAAGTCCTCAATGGAGTAAATATCATGGTGTGGCGGTGGTGATATCAAACCTACGCCTGGTGTCGAATGCCGTACACGACCAATCCAATCATCCACTTTATGTCCTGGCAACTGACCGCCTTCGCCCGGTTTTGCACCTTGCGCCATTTTGATTTGTAATTCATCGGCTTGACTCAGATAATAACTCGTGACACCGAAGCGACCTGAAGCGACTTGCTTGATAGCCGAACGTTCCCAATCGCCATTTTCCTTAATGTCGTAACGGATTTCGTCCTCGCCACCTTCGCCCGAGTTGGAACGTCCACCAATACGGTTCATGGCGATTGCCAATGTCGAATGCGCTTCATGCGAAATAGAGCCAAAAGACATCGCTCCTGTGGCAAAACGTTTTAAGATATTTTCAATCGGTTCAACCTCTTCAATCGGAACAGGTGTGCCTTTACGGAACGTCATCAGCCCCCTCAGTGTCATAGCCTGTTTGTCCTGCTCATTGATGAGTTTTGAATATTTTTTGAATGTATTGTAATTGCCTGTTGACGTTGAATATTGCAACAAATGAATCGTATTGGGATTCAAAGTATGCGCCTCGCCGCGACGTTTCCATTGATAAACACCGCCTTCTTCAAGGGATTTTGTCAATCCCAAAGGCATATCTATGTAGGCGACGCGGTGACGGGTCAAAACTTCTTCTGCAATACCGTCGAAGCCAACGCCTTGAATACGAGAAACCGATTTTGTAAAACACTTATCGACCACGTTCCTGCTCAAGCCAAGAATCTCAAAAATCTGTGCACCCGCATAACTTTGTAGCGTCGAAATGCCAATTTTTGACATCACTTTCAATAAGCCTTTGCCAATCGCTTTGATGTACTTTTCTATGGCATAATCTACCCCCTTGCCCCCAGAGGGGGTATATCCATTACTCCCCCGCGGGGGGCTGGGGGGCTCAGTATCAACGATGTGTTTTATTGTTGCAAACGCCATGTATGGATTGACGGCTTGCACACCATAACCGATAAGCGTAGCGACATGGTGCGTTTCCCAAATATCACCCGCCTCAACGATGATAGAACACATCGAGCGCAAACCGTTTTTCACAAGGTGATGATGCACCGCACCCGCCGCCAAAAGCGAAGGAATCGGCGCATTCAGAATATCGGCTTCGCGGTCGCTCAATATCAAGATATTTGTACCCGTCCGAACAGCATGTTCAGAGGCACTACAAATTTGGTCAACTGCTGCCTGTAACCTGCCTTTTTCACCTTCGCAATCGAAAGTAGTGTCAATTGTTTCAGCCTTAAAATGAGGCAAATTGATGTTTTTAAGTTTCGATAACTCCGAATTTTTCAAAACGGGTTGGTCTAAACCGATGAAACGTGCAGAGGTTTCAGTCGGAATTAATATATTTTCACCACCGCCCAATTTGACGTGAAGCGACATCACGTCGCGTTCACGAATCGGGTCAATCGGCGGATTGGTGACTTGTGCAAATAATTGCTTGAAATAAGAGCTCAAATGCTGTGTCCGTTGCGACAAAATCGCTAAAGGTGTATCTGCACCCATTGAGCCAATCGCTTCATCACCCGATTTTGACATCGGTTGAATCAACACCTTCAAGTCTTCTTTTGTAAAACCAAACAATTGTTGTTTTTCAACTAAAAACCGTCCGTCTTGCGACAAAATTTCAGCTTCATCTACCCCCTCAGTATCAGGCAAGTTTTTGAGCAAAGATTTGTGTTTCGTCAACCAACTTTGATAATCACGATTTTGACAAATCCGTTCTTTCAATTCAGCATCGTCAATAATGCGGTGCTCATCAAGGTCAGCAATCAACATCTTGCCAGGTTGCAAACGACCTTTGCGCACTACTTTCTCTTGTGGAATATCCAAAATACCCGCTTCTGAAGCCGTAATCAACATATTATCGTCAGTCAAAACCCAACGCAAGGGACGCAAACCGTTTCTATCCAAAGTCGCACCGACCAAAATTCCATCAGAAAAACAAATGCCTGCGGGTCCATCCCAAGGCTCCATCATGGTTTCGTGGTATTCATAGAAGGCTTTTTTGTACGCCGCCATTTGCTCGTCGTGCTGCCATGCTTCTGGTATCATCATCATCAAAGCATGTGGCAAAGAGCGACCATTGAGAACTAAAAACTCCAAAACATTGTCAAAATTGGCAGAATCCGACAACGCTTGACCGCAAACAGGGAATAGCTTTTCCAGTTCATCGGTCGTGAATTTAGTAGATTCCATGATAAACTCCTTCGATTTCCACCAATTCACATTGCCCATAATCGTATTGATTTCACCATTGTGCGCAATGTAACGGAAAGGCTGTGCGAG
>JAYTUQ010000337.1:0-18859 GCA_043744455.1 Saprospiraceae bacterium
TTAGGAAATTTTAAAAATTTCCTAAATCTAAACACGCTTAATAACGAACATAATTTCGCCTTTTAAAATTATTCGCCCCTTTTGAGACAGCCTCATTTTTAATGCGCTATTTTTTGCCTTAAATTTAACAACGATTGTCGAATTTCAATCAGCCTATCCAATGTTTTATGCTTCCGTGTTAAATGTTCTCGCTCAAACGAGAAGGCTTTTTTAGCGTCGTCCAAAGGCATTTCTCTAATGGATATAAATTGATTAATGACCTTAATTTGCTCAATTTCCAAGGGGCTTAGTGTGCCATTTTCATGTTGTGGCAAGTCAAACTCTTCTTCCCAAAAACGAATGAGTGACTTGGAGATGCCGAGCATTTCTGTTACCTCTTGTATGCTTTGATGTGTCTGTCCGTTTTTGTTCTGCATGTGTTTGTGTCATTATGGTAAAATAACGCCTATATAAAGTTCTTCTAATTTTATAGTACAATCAATGCTTTTCAATTGAATAGGTTCATTTGGATTTTTATAACGCCTCATTTCCCACACATCACCGCTTACATAAGTCCAAACTTCTGCTTTTTTTTGATTTTGAGAGATTAAAAGGTACTCTTTGAAACTTGTCAATGTTGAATACCAATCAAATTTATCTCCTCTATCGAACCCCTCAGTAGAATCCGATAAAACTTCAATTATTAGTGTTGGATTTTCAACCGTATCTGTTCGTTTCTGATAATATTCGGGTTTTCCACAGACGACACTTGCATCAGGATAATAAAATTTGCCCTGTGCCGTAACGTAAATTTTTAAATCGCTTGAAGAGACAAAACAAGTTCCGTTATCATGCGTAACTAATTCATTTCCAATCAAACGAATGCAATTAGCCGTGATTCGGCTGTGATTTAATGATGCGCCTGCCATAGTTATAAGTTTACCGTTATCGTATTCGTGTTTTTCTTCAGCTAATTCCTCCATAGCCAAGTACTCTTCAACAGTGTAAAGACGCGGTTCTTCTGCTATTTCAGGTATTGTGAGTTCAAATGCCATAATTCAATATTTTTTAAAATTTTATTTTGGTCGGTCGTTACAACTTTTATGACCAAACAACCCCCCAATAAATATCTTCTAACGTTATCTCGCAATAAATAGATTTTAATAAAACTCTATCTGTTGGTTTTTTATAAATGCGTACTTCCCAAACATTCTCTGCAACGAAAGTCCACACTTCAACATGTTGTTGTTTTTGTGAAACCAAAACATATTCCTTGAAACTTGGTAAGGTCGAATACCAATCAAATTTTTCTGTTCGGTCAAACAGTTCAGTTGAGTCCGAAGCCACTTCCACAATCAATGTGGGATTTTCGATTATATCTTGTCTGTCAGCTTGAAATTTCGGTTGCCCACAAACCACTGAACCATCAGCATAATAATATTTAGTTCGAGCCGCAATATAGATTTTCATATCGCTTGATAAAGTCACGCAAGAGCTTTTTTGAGCAATCAAAGCGTTACTGATTTCTCGAATACAGTTCGCAGAAATTAAATTATGTGTGTATGTTCCCCCAGCCATTTGTATGATTTTACCGCTATCAAATTCACTTTTTTCCTCTGCCACTTCTTCCATCGCTAAATATTCTTCGGCGGTGTAAAGGCGTTCTTCCAAAAGTATTTCAGGCATGATGTCAAGTTCCATGTTTTGCAATTTTAAATTTTAACCGCAAGTTAAATCATTTTTCTAATTCTTTCAAAACCAATGTATTCGTCATTTTAGGCTCTGCTTTTCCTTTTGAGGCACGCATCACTTCGCCCATAAAAAAACCGAGTAAGCCTTTTTTACCTTTTTGATATTCAGCAACCTTTTGAGGGTTTTGTTCTAACACTTCTTTGACTATTTTTTCTAAAAAGTCAGAATCTGAATTTTGAAATAAATTGAGTTTTTCTGCCAATTCTGCTACGCTTACTGAGGGGGTATCTAAAAGTGCTGGAAACAACGTTTGGTACGCTGCCGAAATAGATACTTTACCACTGTCAATCAGATTTAAAAATTCAGATAACCGATTGACTGTCAAAGGATAATCTGTCAATTCAATTTTTAATTCATTTGCCGAAGGCAAAATTTTATTGATAATGAGGTTTGAAACAGCTTTATACTGTGCTTGCATCCCGTCTTCACGGGAAGGGGGGGTATTTAAGCTTTCAATTTCAGAAAAAAACATTTCTGTATAGTTAAAAACACTAATGTCCTCTGTTAAAAAGTTCACATCATATTCTGGTAAGCCGTATTTTTCCTTTAATTCTCGACGTGCTGCCCAAGGCAATACAGGCAATTCTCTTTTTATTTTTTCTAAAAACGAAGACGTAATAACCACAGGCGGGAGGTCAGGGTCAGGGAAATAGCGGTAATCGTGGGCATTTTCTTTACTGCGCAAAGGTGTTGTTTTTCCAGTTGCTGGGTCGAAATTGAGTGTATTTTGTTCGACTTGACCACCTTTTTTGACGATATTGATTTGACGTATCGTTTCATATTTAATCGCTTCGCGCGCAAAACGCATCGAGTTGACATTTTTTACTTCGCAACGGGTCATAAATTCTGTCATTCCTTCGGGTCGAATTGAAATATTGACATCACAACGCATCGAACCTTCTTCCATATTGCCGTCCGAAATGCCGAGCCAACGGACGAGGTGGCGCATGCCAGTCATAAACGCATCGACTTCTTCGCCACTGCGAAAGTCGGGCTGCGTCACGATTTCCAGAAGTGGCGTACCCGCACGATTCAAATCAATAAAAGTAACGAATGGGTCTTGATCATGTATCGATTTTCCCGCGTCCTCCTCCATGTGAATATGATGAATATCGATAGTTTTAGTCGTTTGTAGCTTCGTTTTTGGGTCAATAAACGCAATATCGAGCGCACCACCTACACAAATCGGTGTTTTGTCTTGCGTTATTTGATAGCCTTTTGGCAAATCGGCATAGAAATAATTCTTTCTATCAAAATACGATTTTTCATTGATTTTGCAGCCCAAAGCCACACCTAAACGCGTTGCAAACTCAATTTGACGACGATTGGCACGCGGCAGAGTACCCGGATGTGCGAGCGAAATCACAGAAGTATGCGTGTTGGGTTGAGAACCAAATTGAACACCATCGGCGCAAAACGCTTTTGAAGCAGTCGCTAATTGTACGTGAACTTCCAAGCCAATGATGGTCTCAAAATGGGTCGTATTTTTGTCGTTATACTGAGGGGGTGATGTCGTATCTGTCATAAAATAAAATTTTAAAATAAAAGAAAGCTAAGGGTGCTGCCAAGCACCATTAAAATCGTAGATGTAATTTTTTTGTTGAATTAGCAATCATTCCAAATAATAATGCACCTAAAACCAAAAACAACTGAACGGAATGTGCATACCGTTTGTGATGACCTCTAAAAAACTTGCTTTATGATGCGATTCATGAAGCAAGTTTGAGGACTTTAAGAGATTGTTTTTAAGATAAAATAGCATTGACTTTTATGTTCAAACCATCAATTACAAACGATGTCAAAGTGTCACCAAGGTGGGCTACGGTGCGCCTAATAAATTCATCTTCTGTATTTTCATATTGCGTAATAATCTGTTTTTCAATATTTATAACCCAATATTCGCGTACACCTGTTGATTCATATAGGTATTTTTTGTAACTCATTTCTTTTGGTGTATTACTGTCAGACAATATTTCAATGACAAAATCGGGTGCCCCTTTTACCTGTCTGTCAATGATGTGCAGTCGTTCGTTCGAAATAAATAAAAGGTCGGGCTGAACGGTATCGTTGGGTGTTAAAATTGTGTCCATTGGTGCTGTTAAAACGACCCCTAATTTATTTTGACGAATGTGAGCATGTATCGCTGCATGTAAATTGCCCGATACGATTTGGTGTGTTGCGAGTGGTGATGCCATAAAAATAATTTTACCATTGTGTAGTTCAAAGTTTCCATTATCGGGCGGTGTCAAACGCTCGTAGTCCTTGAAAGTCAATAGTTTAGGTTGTGGAAACTTTGGTTTAATGACTTTTCTCTGTGGTGATGTTGCTGCTATTGCGGTCATATTTTTTCTAATTTTTTTTACAAAAATAAAGGAATATCTCTGAAAAGTCACCCCCTCAGTATATTTTTCATTTTTACTGATACATCTTGCCCAATTTTCTTTGAGACAATCGAATACTATAATGTACAATGAATGGGAAAAAACGCACAAAAAAAGCTAATGATTTGCCTATAAAGGATAAAACAAGGCGGTTTTTACGCCGAATTGTTAAATTAACAATAGATTTAGCGACTTGCTCTTGCGTTTGTTGTATCATTTTAGCGCGTGGTGCAACAGGCACGAGTCGACCTTTAGCATCTAAAACGAGTTTATCCTCGTCGTTTTCTGTAAATCCGACATAGACTATTCCGACATGAACACCTTTTGGCGTCAATTCAGCCCGAAGACTTTGGCTCAAAGCTGTTAACGCTGTTTTGCCAGTTGAGTAAGCCGATGCACTCGGTAAACCATAAAAACCTGCAACAGAACTGATAAAAACGAGGCTACCTTTTGTAGCACAAATGGCATCAAGTGCGGCTTTTACGGGCATTATCGAGCCATAAATATTACTATCTAAGACAGTTTTAAAGGTTTCGACACTCATTTCGTCGAATCGGGCGCGCATCGAAAGACTGGCATTAGTGACTAAAATATCGAGGCGACCAAAGGTTTCGAGGGTTTTTTCGACCAATTTTTGGCAGTCATTGAAGTCTGTAACATCGGCGGCGAATGAAGCCACAGAAAAGCCCATGTCTTTTAATATGCGTTCAGTTTGAGCCAATTTTTCGATATTTCGTCCATTTAACATGACAGATGCCCCGTTTTTACAAAATTCAATAGCTGTTGCTTTTCCAATGCCGCCACCCGAGCCTGTAATGATTATGACCTTGTTGTTGAGCATATTATCTTATTTTTTATCTAAATACCCATTGTCACGAAGCCATTCATACGATTCGCGAATGGCTATACTGAGGGGGGTCTGTGGCAAGTCAATCTCGCGAACGGCTTTTTCAGCAGTAAAATAATGTCCATGACCACCCACTTTTGCCATTTGATAATTGATATTCGGTTGTTTTCCTTGCATTTTGGCGACAAAAGTGAGCAAGAGCGCAAAAGCTATAGTGATAAAAGTGGGGAAATATATAGTGGGTCGTTTTGCACCTATTGTATCAGCTATTAAAAAAAAGGCTTCTTTATAGGATAAATTGGCATTGCCCAATATATAACTTTCACCAATTTTACCTTTTTCTAAAGCGTTGACAACCCCACAAGCGGCATCTTTGACATAAATATAATTGCGCCCACCGCTTGTATATCCTGGTATTTTGTCTTGATAAAGGTTTACAATCATCGCACCTGAACTTGGTTTGACATCATAAGGTCCGAGCATGAAAGTGGGATTGACCGTAACAGCAGGTAGTTGCTGGGTTTTGACTGCCGACATGAGTTCAAGAAACGCCTCATATTTGCTATCCATATAATCGAAACCATATTGTGCACCTTTGTACGGCAAACCTTCATAACCAGGTTGTGCTTTACTGCCGAAACCAAATGTATTGGCAGTACCAATAAAAACCAATCGTTTGATTTTATGCTTAATTGCTGCGGCAATAATATGGCGTGTACCATCAAGATTGACACGTCGAATGATTTCTGAACGAGCAGGCACAACGGTTGTATTTGCGGCGGCGTGTATCACAAAAGGGCAGCCTTCCATAGCTTGTTCGACATCATTGGGATTTAACAAATCACCGCGAAAAAAGGTCAAATTGGGCAATCCTTCAAGGGTTTTGGGCTGTCGCATGGGTTCAATAAACGCTCTTATTTCGTAACCTCGACTCACTAATTCTCTAACTATGTTATTTCCAAGAAAGCCATCTGCGCCTGTGAGTAATACTTTTTTTATCATAAAAATTCTTTATAAGGTCAAATAGTTAGGTGCAAAGATAGGAAACTTAGGTGCTGAATTGGTAAAATGGATTGTCTATGCCAAGAACTGTTCTAAAAACGAAACCTTTTGTTGTACTTTTACAGCTTCCGCAATAAATTTTTTAACAAAAATGCCGCTACAAGAATATATTATCACAGAACCTCATGGACGTTTAGGCATCTGGCACATCACGGAGGGTGAGGATTTTTTTCTTCAAAAACTAACCTTGACCGATACAGAACGTAAGGAGATTGAAGCAACAACTGGTCATCAAAAATTGGAGAAATTAGCGGGTAAAATGTTGATGCAACAGTTGACTGGTTGGGCTTTTTCAATTGTCAAAAATGAGAATGGCAAACCTTTTTTTAAGGATTCAAATTTACATTTATCGTTAAGTCATTCGGGTGATTATGTGGCTGGCATTGTAAGTGAGCACATCGTTGGCATTGATATTCAATATATTACAGATAAATTAGAACGGGTTGCTGAGCGCGTAATGAATGAAGCTAAATTTAAAAGTCTTGACCCTAACAATCGTTTAGAACATCTTCACGTTTATTGGGGAGCAAAGGAAGCCCTTTTCAAAACATATGGTCACAAAGCGATAGATTTTAAAAAACATCTTGTTATCACGCCTTTTGCTTACATGCCCGATGGATATTCAGTAGCTAGGAAAATTACTGAGGGGTCTATTGAAAAAGATAATCGCTTACATTGGTTCAATATTTATTATCAAAAAATTAAAAATTATATTTTAGTTTATGCAATCGAAAAAACAGATTAGTCAGAAAGTTATCAGTCAGTGGTTATTGGTCATTTTTAGCGTTATATTAATCATAAGTTGTAAAAACGACATCAAATTGTCGGAAAAGGAGGCACAAGGTCTCCCAGAGGATTTTGTAACGTTTTACAACACATTTCACAACGATAGTGCTTTCCAAATGGCACATATTCAATTTCCACTTGAAGGTTATCCGTCAGGAAATCTTTTTGATAGTACTCAAAATGTCGCTGACTTTCGTTGGACGGCGGATAAATGGGTCATGCACCGCTTGAGTCAATTCAATGACTCGCTCTATGTCCGTCAGTTTGAGCAGCCCATGCCGATTATGATTACTGAAATTATCCTTGAAAAAAAATCTAAATACGGCATTTTACGTCGTTTTTTGAAGCGCGACAATGATTGGCAGTTGATTTATTATTCAGATATGAATCGGTTGGAAAGTAAATAATTCAAAGCGTATTTTCACCTCTCAAAAAACGCATTTTGGATTGAAACCCAAACCCTATGACGCTCGCTTGTGTCTTAGCCATTTCCGCAATATTCCCAATAAAAAGGTCATCCACGGTTTTATGAAATGTCGAAATCCAACGTTCAAAATGCCTCTCATCAATGGCTAAATGGCGATGTTTATCAAATACATTGCCACCGAACCCCTCAGTATTGAGCAATATAAAAGACCAAAATCCTATCATACGTGGAAAATGCTGCTCGAAATCAATACCTTCAAAAAAAGGTGACATAAATGGGTCGTCGAGTAAACGACCATAAAATGTACGGACAAGCAGCTCTACATCTGCTTGATTTTCAATGTCTTTTGCCATTTTTTAATAGTTACGAATCACCCTACCAATACTTGATAGGTGTCGGGAATTGTTTTTTCAAATAAGACACGTTTGCCTTCTTGTAGTGTTTCGATGATTTCAGGGGTAGGGTGTCGAGCGGTAAATAAATCACATTGTGGATGCTCTTCTACCTCAAATTTTTCTCTCAAATCCCGCATGAGCAGACGTTCTCTATCAGGCGCATGAGTCATGCTGATGTAGAAATATGCCCCTGAATTTTGCATAAGATTGACAAAAATGTGATATTTTGCAAAAATCTCAAACAGATCGCGGATATGCGACTCGACTAAAAAAGTAAAATCTCTATTTGATATTTTTAGAAATACCTGATGTCTTTCAGCCATCAAAATGGGCGGATACTGAGGGGGGGCATCGGCTGAAATGATGGTGCCGACAGCATCGTGGTCAAGGAATGAACGAACGTTTAACGGAATATTTTTCACCATCAAGGGTTGAATGGTACGTGGATGCACGACAGTTGCCCCATAGTAAGTCATTTCAACGGCTTCGGTATAACTGATTTGGTCGAGTTTGACTACATCATTGAATACACGCGGGTCGCCTGATAGTACACCCAACACATCTTTCCAAATATACATGCCTGCTGCTTGTAAACAATGGCTGAAAATGGCTGCTGAATAATCAGAGCCTTCGCGTCCCAAAGTTGTCGTATTATTGTCTTTTGTTGAGCCTATGAAGCCTTGTGTTATCACAAATTTAGACCCCTTTCCGAAAGACTCGCAATTTTGTCCTTCAATAGTAAAAAGAGGTTTTATGATATTTTCAGCGTTTGTTGCCGTTGTTTGCCAATCAACAACAGATTCGCGCCATGTTTCGTCGGTTTTTAAGACGTCTCGAGCATCAAGCCAAGTGGTATGCAGACCAATCTTATTCAAGTAAGCGGCGACGATTTTTGAAGATACCAATTCTCCAACTGATACTATTTGGTCATAAATATAATCGTATTTGTCGTGGGGTTCGTCTTCCAAAATCCATTCAATTTCGACAAAAGTATCGTTTACTTGAGCATACACATCGTCATCAGCATCAAATAATTCAACCATAATCGTCTCATGTTTTTGACGTATTTCGTTCAAAATACTGTGCGCTTTTCCATCACGCTCGGTGTATGATGCAACGATTTCTTCCAACGCATTGGTTGTTTTGCCCATAGCGGAGACGACAATGAGCAGGTTTTCAGAACTAAATTTTTGAAGGATGGCTGCAACGTTTTTGATATTATCCACATCTCGTAAAGACGCACCACCAAACTTAAATACTTTAATTGCTTGATTCATAATTAGAAAATATTGTTTGTAAATTAATTGCGCGCAAAGATAGGAAAACCGATAGTGAAAGTGGATAGTGAATAGCGGAAAATGAAAAGTGGATAACGTAAAATGGATAGTTCATAACGGAAAACTAATAGTGAATAATGGATAATAAAAAATACCGTACTTGAAATTAATCAAATACGGTATTTTTTATTATCCACTATTAATTATCCATTTTCCGTTAAATTATGGTTTTCCGCGCATAGACAAAAACACACTTTTAAGTTTTTTGGCATCTTCATCAGATAGGAAAGGAATGTTATTAAGACGTGCTGCCATTTGGTTACTCACGTTTTGAAAGGCTTCACGGTCAGAAGCGGTAAAGGTCGAAACCTGTGGTAATCGTTCATTTAAGTGATTGACCTGCGAGCCATTTTTCCAAAAACGAAAGCAAACATGAGGACCTGTTGCCAAACCCGTCTGTCCAACATAACCTATGACTTGACCTTGTTTTACACGAGTACCTGATTCAATGCCTTTTGCAAAACGACTCATATGTAGATATTGCGTTTCGTATGGATTCATGTGACGAATTTTGACATATTTGCCATTGCCACCACCGCGTGTGGCTTCAATTATGGTACCATCTGCAACAGACAAAATGGGTGTGCCTTCTGGAGCAGCATAATCAGTACCATAATGCGGACGATTATAACCCAAAATCGGATGAAAACGGTTTTTACTGTAATGAGAAGTGATACGACTATACTTTAAAGGTGATTTCAAAAAACCATCGCGCAGCGGCAAACCATTTTTTTCGTACCAACCCTTTTCTTTACCATTGTCGAAATAGATAGCCAAAACGGGTTTCTCCACGGCGCGTTCTTTTATAGAAACAGCTTTCAACGATTTGATGCCAACTGCTTGACCATCAACGAGTTCCTCCTCCCAAATCAGTTTGTATTCGTCGCCGTCATTGAACTTGCGTAAGTCAAATTTATATTTCAGCGCATCCTCAACCTCATCAGCCAGTGCATAGCTCAAACCTTGGTCTACCATTGTTTCCCACAAAGAACTTTTTACTTTACCAGCAATTTCAAACTCGCGAGTTTTTACTTCTCGTTTAACCTCATGAATCGAAATGTTTTTGAAATCAACGACAACATAACGTTTTGCATCGGGTTCATAGATAAAATAATCGTATCCTGTACGTGGGTCTCGGCTCAAAACGGTATAAGGTTTCCCATCTTGGATTTTTTCAAAATCATAAAAAGCCTTAGCTATGCGTGCAAGACTATCCGCTTGTCTTGCCGTCAAACCCCGTTTTGTCAACATGACAGTGAAAACATCATTATGTTGAATTTTGTCTTCCAACACATTAAATGTATCCAGTGCAAAGCCATATTTGACGGTCGGAGAAACAACCTCCAATGCGCTCAATTTGGGTGCAACATTGCTGTTTGTTATCAAAAGAGAAGTCAAATTACTGGCTTCAGTTAAAAAAAGGGCAGCAGTGCAAATAGCTGTAGAAGCGGTGAGTCTAACGATATTTTGTGGTTTCAGAAAATGGGTAAAAAGTTTTCTCGAAATAAACGAAACCTGTTGGTTGGTAATTTTATTTTTCATATTTAACTAACAATTATCAAAAAATGTGTGTCCTAAGAAATATTTTTAGCTGTTTTTACGGCTCAAAATGATATAAAATTGTGTTCAGATGCAATGATAGAAAAAAAAATCACTGCTTAAACTATGAAAAATGTTAAAATTTTAATGAATCGTGAAATAACACATGATATATATAAATACGTATTGTTATAAAAATATTAATTGGTTAATTTGATGAATTTGGCATTTAAGTTTTGATAAATGAAAAAATTTTTATCAATATTGTGTTATATGTTTTTTAAAATTAATCCATAGCTCTGTATTGGCTCTTCGACTTATTGAATTTTTGCATGTTTCCATACATAGAATATCGAAATATGGCTCAAAATAAGACCTGTATTCCGCCTCCGTACCACCAAAGGGAGGACCTTGAAATGTGAAATTTTGGTTGAAAAGAACCCCACAAATAGACCCCTCAGTATCCAAGAGTTCAAAACACTTTTGAGCGTATTTTGGGCGCAAAGATGGGTCAATGGCGCAGAAAAACGTTTGTTCTATAATGAAGTCAAACGTGCCTTGTAGGTCAAAAAAGTCTCCCACAATCATTTGATTATCGTCTAATTCCGGGAGTTTGATTTTTAACTTTTCAATCGCTTCGTCTGCCCAATCGCATACCGTTATATTATGAAAACCCTGATGATAAAAATAAACAACTTCATGTCCGCTGCCCGCACCTGGAATCAAAATACGCACCTTTTTATCTGTATTTTTTTCAACAAGATAATCCACGAATGTGCGAATAGGTGTCGTTGCCTCTCCAGCGTCCCAACCTGTTTCACCCACTTGCCAACGGTTTTTCCAATAGTTTTTATCGAGCATAATCTTTCAGTCTTTACCAATTTGATGTCAAAAAAGGCTGTAAAAGTAAGTAAAATACCTTAAATCAAAATGTGAAACACCAAAATTGTGTTTCGGTGCATCTTCTTATTTATCTTCTTTTTTCAAATCTCTTGAAATTTTGAAATCATATTCCTTCACAATTTAAACTTAAATATCATGGCTGAATTTAAAACCAACTCAAAATCTCCTCGTGTTGACTTTGGCCCAAATGCAAGCGGTAGATTCGACGTATTTAGGCATAAAAAAATGATATTTTTAAAAAAATAGCATTTTCTACACACCAAACACCCCCTCCGTATCATCTTATTTTTTAACGGCGCGTCGTAGGTATTAACAACTATTTTTCTCACTTTACAAAATTCCCGTTTCATGGAAAATTATTTGGAACGCGACTTGGACGACATCTTGTTCGAGCATCGCAACCGAGCCTATGGTGCGTACGCTCTACGCAAATCTTATGCAAGACGTATAAAAAAAGCCTCTTTTTGGGGCTTAGCGTTTTTCCTTTTCCTCGTCAGCAGCCCTTTGATAGCGGTGAAAATGACGCCTAAAAGGTTGCTCACTGACAATACAGAAGTTGAACTGATGCCACCGCCAAACCAAGAGGTTAAAAAGCCGCCTGTAATACCGCCGAAACTGCCACCGCCACCGATGAAAAAAATAGCGATGTTTAAGTTTTTTCCACCAATCGTGACAGTTGAAGAGGTGAAAGAACCAACGCTTATTATGCCGCCAGCGGATTCGTCAATTCAAATTGGTAATAAAAACGTCGAAGGCGAAAAAACAACGGCTTATGTCCCCCCCTCAGTACCAACGGTCTCTTTACCGCCGCCACCTGAGAAAAATGATAAAAAAGTGGTTGATGACCCTGAATTTATCTTAGTTGAGCAACAGCCAGAGTTCAAAGACGGTCTGAAAGCGATGTATCGGTTTTTGTTTGAAAACATAAAATACCCAACGATTGCGCGAGAAAGTGCCATAGAAGGGACGGTTTATGTCGGTTTTGTAGTCGGCAGAGACGGTACGATTAGAGATGTGGTCGTCAAAAGAGGCTTGGGCGGTGGTTTGAATGAAGAAGCTGTACGAGTGATTCAATTGATGCCAAGATGGAATCCTGGTAAACAAAACGGCAAAGCGGTTTCAGTTGCTTTTACACTACCAATAAAGTTTAGATTAGAATAATATGACGTAGGGAAATTGAGGGTTGAGCATTATTTTTCAAAATAACTATCAACTCTCAATTCTCAACTCCTAATAAAATTTCTATTTTTGCCAAAAATTAAGAATTATGGACGAGCAAAAAAAAAGTATGTTGCCTTTTTATTTTCGGATGTTAATAGCCGTTGCCTATATTGTGCTGGGCATGATTGTCCTCACAACAGATGCTGGTTTTATTATGACAGGCAGTAAAGCGTTCGGATGGGTTTTCGGCAGTTTGTGCTTAATTTATGGTATTTTCAGAATCTATAGAGCGCGCAAAAATATGGACACCCCCTCAGTATAATACTCAAAATAATAAGATAGACATGAAAAAGTGGTTTTTATTTTTAACCGTAATTATTTGTTTTTCAATAGGTTGTACCAATCAGCCCGCCTCTTCAAGTGAGTCGATAGATACACCCGTATCGGGTAAAATCAATGTTTCTGTTGATGAGACCTTAACACCGATTGCACTGGCAGAAGTTGATATTTTTCAACATCATTACGAAAAAGTGCATTTGACGGTGCATGAACGCTCTGAAAATGATTGTATACAGGACTTGTACAATGATAGTTCAAAAGTCATTATGATAGGGCGAAAATTGACGGATCAAGAGATGTTAGCATTTAAGGGTCTTAACTATGTGCCGTTGCAAACTCAAATTTGTACAGATGCGATTGCCTTGGTCGTGAATCCGAGTAATAGAGATACGGCATTGAAGTATGAGCAAGTAATGGGCATATTGAGGGGTCAAATCACGAATTGGTCGCAAATCAATAGCAAACGGTCAGGTGAGATTTCAGTGGTTTTTGACAACGCTAATTCAGGTACAGCCAGTTATTTACTCCGAATGACGGGCGAAAAAGCGATGCCTAAAAATGCTTATGCGATGAAAACAAATCTCGAAGCGGTCAATTATGTCTCAACACATGAGCATGCGATTGGTGTAATCGGTTGGAGTTGGATTTCAGACTCAGACGACCCTGTTACACATGAATATTTGAAAAAAACACGCCTCGTTAGTATTTCACCCAAAGGTGAAAAAGTATTTTACAAACCTTATCAACTCAATTTAGTACCTGATAAGTATCCCCTCAGTAGGGCCGTGTATTTAACGCAACGTGAACGGCGTGCGGGTTTGGCAACGGGTTTTACGACATTTGTATATGGTGAAATTGGTCAAACCATACTCTTAAAAGCGGGGTTGCTACCGGTTAATCAACAAGAGCGAAATATGGAGATGAAAGTGAAACCGATGGGCAAAGTGGGTAATACACCTTGATATAAAGCCCTAAAGAAAATAGAATATATGGCTTCTAAAAGCCTTAATGGAAATTTATTTTTATTAATTTGTGATAACAAAATAAAATTTTTTCCTCATTACCTTTTGGAAGGCACAACCATTTTGTAATTTTACGCATCTTTTAATATTAATTCCGAAAACGGGTATTTGTAAAGTTTAAAATTTCATTAACTAAAATTGGAGAAACCTTTTTATTTGTTTGCGTCTTAATAATGGCAATGAGAATAAAGTATTGATTATGTTCAGTTTTGACAAATTTTTAAATTTTATAGTCAAAATATAGAGAAGGAAAAATTATTTACTAAAAGCGATTCTCTTTTAATTACATTAACGGCTCAATACGATTATTCAACGCAACTGTATAAAAAACAATTTCTTCACAACATCCACAACATAAAATTAACAATGAAAAAAATTCAGATTTTTGCTGCGCTACTCCTTTTTGCATGGACTATGAACGCACAATCCGTATTAGACGAGGCTAAGAAAAAAATCGTCAACGAAAACTACCGCGAAGCGAAAACGATGCTCAATGCTTATATCGCCTCAGAAAAAGAAACGCAAAAGCAGGCAGAAGCTTACTATTGGATAGGAGAGAGCGAGTACCGTGACTTAATTGACGGAAACCCTCAGCTAGCTTATGAAAAAGCGCTAGAACAATACAATAAAGGTTTGGCAATTGAGAAAAAAAACCCTCAATGCCTTGTCGGTATGGGCAAATTGTTACTTGATAAGAAAAATGAAAGAGAAGCGAACGAAATGTTTGAGAATGCTATCCGGAGTTCAAAAGCAAGACCTTATAGAGAAGGGCATCCGGATATTTATATGCTCATAGGGGATGCTTATCTGAACAGTATCAATCCGAATGTTGAGAAAGCCGTAGCGAGTTATACGCGTGCACGCGACATTGAGCCTAAGCCAGCCATTGTTTGGATAAAGATGGGTGATGCTAAAATGGCTAAAAATGATGCAGGTGGTGCGATGAGTGATTATGAAACAGCCTCTCAAAAAGATCCTAAAAATGCTGAGGTTTACTTGAAAAGGGCTATTATTTGGCAACGGGCGAGCAAATTTGATAAAGCTATTGAAGAGTTAGAAGCAGGGCGGAAAATTGACGATAGTTATGCCGCATTCTGTAAACAATTGGCGGAACTGCACTACAACACAGGTGAATTTAATAAAGTTACGGGTGATTTGGATTGTTATTTGGCAAGAACAAAAATTGAAGATCCTGATGCGCGTTTGCGTTTTATCAAGTTCTTAACGTATTCTGCCAAGGATTATGACCGTGCCATTGCAGTATCTAAGACATTTGCTGAAAGACATGCGGAAAAATATCCTACTGTATATCGTTGGTTAGCATGGTCTTATTATGAAAAAGCTCTTTTAAAAGAGAAAGAAAAAAACTACGAACCACCTTATGGTGATGATTGGAAAATGTTGATGGAAGAATCTAACAAGGCTTCTAAAATACTGCTCGCTAAATTACCTGCTGACCGTGTAGTGGACTATGACTATAATTATGCAGCACAATCGGCTCAAAAGTTAGGTAATATGGATGATGCTATCAATATGTATAAAGAAGTAATGAAAGCAGATTCTACTCGCACTTGTGAGATTTATACAAGTCTAATAACGACTTACTATGCTCAAAAAGAAATTAAAAAAGGTTTGGAGATGCTAGATGAAAAAGTATCGAAAGACTGTAAAAGTTCCTATTCCGAGTATTTTTTAGCGATGTATTACACCAATGCCGTCACTCGGGAATATGAGCGTTCTGTAAAATATGCTGATAAATATATCGAAATCGTTCCTAACGGTTCTGATGGTTACTATTTCAAAGGTTTAGCACAAACGCAATTAGATACCTCCGAAACGAATCCACTATGGTCGGCAAAACCAACTTATGAAAAGTTAATTGAGATGTACGAAGCAAAACCAGAAGATGCACGCGCAAAAGGTTATGTGCCAACAGCTTATAATTACCTCGGTATTTATTACGGTGCAAAACAGGATTTGGTGAAAGCTAAGGAGTTTTTCAATAAGTCTCTTGCTATTGATCCGACTAATAAAACGGCACTTAGTTCTATTGCTCAAATTGATGGGAAATAGCGGGTTATTATTGATTGATTATTTTTTAATAAAAAGTTGCCCTTTCAAGCTAATACTTGAAAGGGCATCTCTTTATTAAAAAATAATGTATAGTCTTTCAAGTTTTGAGCCAGTATTTTTAATCAATATATCGTTCAAAAACTCAAAATGTACTATTAAAAACTTGATGAAATACTGAGGGGAGGATAAAAAAAGGCAAAGAGTGAGTCAGTGGAACTTGCTTTTTGCCTTTTTTAGCCTGTATCAGAATTTTTAACGGCTGATTTTATTCACCTTGCCGTCTTCTCCAAAAAGTTCACGACTTTTGCGGTTGTAAGCATCAGCAGCCTCTTCTGCTGTGTCAAACATGCCGAGATGAATAGACTTACGGTTGGCTGAAATAACCGCACGGTAGCGATTATTTTCTTTATAGACACCCGTATAACCTACGTGGTTACTGGTCTTTCGTTGCCGACTTGCTACTGCACGACTGCGCCAAACGATGTTGTCGAGACGGCAATCTAATTTGTCACCGTTTTTTGCGCCAACAAGGTTTTTGATGCTTGAGCGTTGATCTGCAAGAAATTTTTCAGCCAAAAGCTTGTGTAGATAAATGGTTTCAGTTTTGTAACCACTACCATCCGCTTTTTTCCACGTTTTTTGAAAGACAACGCAACCACTGGAATGTTTGCGTAAGTTATCTACGAATTTTACTTGAGACAGATAAGAATCTGTGGTTAAGTATTCATAGACTTTGTCGTCAACGATAACGCTATCGTCTGAGTTTTTTAGTTTGATTTTTACTAACACGTTCTATATATTTTTGATGAGTAAATATTGTTTTACATTTTGGCTCTTCAAAATTTAGACAGACAATTATTGTAAAAGCGAAATTATAAAAAGATATAGATACAACAATCATTTTTCCAAAATATTTCATTTATTTTATAATACACATTGTTATTTATCGTATGTGGTAGCTAAATGACTCAGTTTTGGATTTCTTGTCTTGTAAATTTTGTGTTAAAATTAAGTTGTTTTTTTTGAAATTGCAAATTATTCAACATTAAAAATTATGATTAAAGATAATAAATATATTCAACGTTGTTTTGACCTAGCTCGCAGAGGTATTGGAAGTACATCTCCAAATCCTTCTGTAGGTGCAGTCATCGTTGACACAAAAGGAAAAATAATTGGAGAAGGCTGGACAAGTCCATTTGGTGGTGCTCATGCAGAAGTTAATGCTATCGCTTCTGTAAAACCAGAAAACCTTCCCCTTTTGACTTCGTCCACTCTTTATGTATCCCTTGAGCCTTGCTTTCATTTTGGGAAAACGCCCCCTTGTGTGGATTTAATTTTAAAGTACAAAATACCCCACGTTGTTATTGCTTATCCTGATTTATTTCCAAAAGTTTCAGGTAAAAGTATTGAAAAACTTAAGCAGCATGGTATCAACGTGACTGTTTTGTTCTCTGATGTTTCTGCGAGCAAACATGCAACTTTAAAGCCTTTTTTCACTAATATTTCGTCCAAACGTCCATATATTATCCTGAAATGGGCTGAAACTATGGATGGCTTCATTGGAAAGGCATATGAAACGATGGCTATCAGCAACGTTTTTGCTAAAAGACTTGTCCATAAATGGCGTAGCGAAGCGGATGCCATCATGGTTGGGACGAATACTACTGCTGTCGACAACCCTGAATTGACAAATCGTTTTTACTTTGGAAAATCGCCTATTCGTGTTGTTTTAGATCGCCAACAACGATTATCTAAAAATCTTCATATTTTTGATAATACCGTTAAAACCTTCATTTATACTGAGGGGGGTAATGTGATGTCTGAAACAACACCCAATAACGTAAAATATCATCCTATAAAGTTCGATTCGAACTTGATTCAACATATTTTGGAAGATCTTTTTGCCCAAAATATTGGTATATTATTCGTTGAAGGTGGTAGTCAGTTGCTTCATTCTTTTATCGAAAAAGGGCTTTGGGATGAAGCGCGGGTATTTAGAAATAACGCTACAGCCCTATGGGACGATGGCGTTAAATCACCGGAAATTCCCCAAAATTTCTTAGAAAGAAAACTGCAATTATCTGATAATCAACTACTTATTTTTAGGAACGCTTAACTTTGGCGGTTAAAGTTTTCTTAAAGTAGCCTTCAACAAGTCATACCGTTTTGGTTATTCCATCTTAAAGTGGTTATTTTGTTCAATAAGAATGTTTATAATAAAATTCAGATAATCATGAGAAGCTATAAAACGACACTACTTGCTGTAATTTTGCTGGTAACGATTGGACTATCACACCTTAAGGCACAAGAGAGTTTGCAGTGGTTCACTATTAATCAAGTTGAACCGATGGTACAAAAGACACATAAAAAGGTTCTTATTGAGGTTTATACAAATTGGAGCGACGGTTTCAGACAATTAGAACGCACCTCGATGAATCAGCCACAGATAATTAGTTATCTCAATGACAAATTTCTAATCGTCAAATTTGATGCAGAAACACGTTCAGATATTAACTTTCGTAACAAAACATATCGTTTTGTGAGCCAAAGTGGCGTGGGATTTAATGAATTGGCGTCTAATCTCTTGCAGGGACAAATGGTTTATCCGTCGTTGGTTTTTTTAGATGAAAATATGAACCTCATTCAAACCATACAATATCGCTCTCCAGAACAGTTCGAGATGATTATTACTTATTTTGGTGACAACAATCACAAGATAATACCTTGGAAAAAATATGAAAAAAGTTATACGCCAATGAAAAAATAATTGGGCATTAAGTCATTGGTCATAAGTCATTACATTAAACAAAGACAGTCAGCTTCATTCATTGAAGCTGACTGTCTTTGTTTAATGTA
>JAYTUQ010000338.1:0-1241 GCA_043744455.1 Saprospiraceae bacterium
TATGTAAATACTGACTCATTATTGTCGAGCTACCAATTTTACAAAGACGCTCAAAAAGAATTTGAAAATAAAGGATACCGTTTGCAAGTTGATTTAGGACAGCGTGAAAAAGCCCTTCAAGGTGAATTGCAAGCGATTCAACAAAGAGCTCAAACGATGACTCAGGCAGAATTGCAGGGTGCGGATATGATGTTGAAGAAAAAAGGGTCTGAATTGCAACAGTATAGCCAACAAAGACAGGGTGCGTTGCAGGCAGACCAAGCTAAAAAAATGCAGGAATTGTACGCAAACATCCGTGAATACGTAAAAAAACACAATGCTGAAAACAAATTTGAGTTTGTATTGGGCTATACCACAGCGGGCGGCGGAATACTTTTTGCCGACCCAAGTGCCGACAGAACCAAAGAAATCGTTGATGGTTTAAATAAGGAATATGCTGAAATGAAGAAGCCAGCACCTGCGAAGAAATAATTTTTTAAAGTAATTTATATCAAAAAAGCCGTTCAGGATATTCTGGACGGCTTTTTTGTGCTAAAGGTTTGTGTGGTTTCAATACCCATATTTTTGTAGCATTTGACATCGTAATCTGAGTTACTTTCTCGGAGAGTTCGTCCAAAACCCTATCAAAACTGACCAATTGGAGCAATAAATAAAATGAATAACCCCTCCGAATGTTGATAAATATTCTTTACGACACCCATTATTACTGCGAAAATCAATCCAATCAATTTTTAATTAATATCTTTCCCTTCTTTTAGTTTTGCAATTTGCCCTTCTAATGCTTTTTTAGCCGCATCATTTGTAGTTTGTGCCATTGCTTTGTCTGCATATTTAATGGCATTTGCAAAGTCTCCCTTGGCAGAATAACCATTTATTAAGCCACTATTTACGCCTAATACATCACCATATCTTTTTTGCGATGCCATAAATACTTCCATTGCTTTATCAACTCGTTTTTGCGAAATAAGTATTCGCCCATAAGCAGTGTATTGATTTGCCGTAGCAATGGTCAATCCTTCATTCATCACAGAGTCGGCTGATGCAACTTTGTTTAGTTTTTCATAAGCAGTTGCCAGGTTGCGTAGCGTAACAAAAGTTCTTTGTCCGCCATTGCCATCAATGGCTTTTTTGCTCCACACCAGGGCTTCATCTAAATTGATATTTTTATTAAAACAATATTGCGTTGCTGATAAAATCAAGGAAGGATTGAAACCTTTACGGCTGGTTAATTCTTCTCGAAT
>JAYTUQ010000339.1:0-18707 GCA_043744455.1 Saprospiraceae bacterium
TGATTATTTGGATGCACCCACTGATTTGTCACTCACCAATGACTCACGACATGGCGTTGTCAATGTGGATTGGTCTCGCGTCGAAGGTGCTAAAATGTATGCTTTAGAAAATATGGATAATGACGGCAATTGGCAAAACGGTAAATACACCAACGAAATACCGTTGCAACTTACGGGACTTACACGTGGCTCTAAATTGACGATGCGCCTCAAAGCCATGGCTGCTAATGGGGTAATGAGTGACTATTGCGCACCTGTGACGGTGTATGTGGATTAAAGTTGATATGCGGATGATAAAAATTCGCTTACAGAATATTAGTCAATACCAACATTCAAACATGAATCATCTCGAAGTTCGTTATTGTGAAATTCGGGATGATTCATGTTTTTTATTCCTTTACCAGTATTTTAAAAAAAACCATAAAAACATGCTATTTGCGAAATTTTAATCTCTACGATTCAAATTCATTGTCTACATTTGATACTTGAAAATTTATTATTAAATAAAAATAATTACGAAGTCAACAGACACAAATCCATGAACAGCAGCCACCCCTCAGTAGAAATATCCTAAAACTACCATTATTTTATAGCTTTATTCATCTTGAAAATTACTTCCAAGATGCTATTTTCTACGTTTTCTCAAATCCATCTAACAATATTTTTTTATTAAAAACTTTAAAAGCAATTTTATGAAAAGAACACTTTACACTATGAACCTTGCCCATTTTATGTCTAAAATGATGCGTGCCATTATTCTTCTTTGCGTTTTCAACCTATTTTCAGCTGTGACTGTTCAAGCTCAAGAAGCCATCATCGATCAAGATGGTGGAAGGTTGC
Organism: Saprospiraceae bacterium; assembly: GCA_043744455.1. GTDB lineage: Bacteria > Bacteroidota > Bacteroidia > Chitinophagales > Saprospiraceae > JAAFJT01. Next base: position 841 of record JAYTUQ010000339.1, read on the forward strand.
AAATAGTGAAAGAAATGCCTGTGGGACAACAGAACAATCTTAGTTCCCAAAGTGTCCAAACGGTAGATCCGAATGCCATTTACTCGAATGTGACGACATTCCTTGGCAGCGCATTACAAAATGGTGGTTCTGCTACAGCATCAGGCAATACCATCACGCGTTTAGTAGCCGATAGTTTAGGCTTAGTCGGCACACCGCCTTTTTCTGTTGTAGGTTTTACATTTTCTGTTGCTAACCTCAATACAGTAGCCGTTTCAGCACGTCCACGTATTCGTTTCTATAAAAACGATAATCTTGCAGGGGGACCAGGCACCTATATCACAGGTTATTCATATAGCGCCATTTCATTTAATGCAGGAAGTGCTATCACTCTTAACACGACAAGCACGGTTACTATCCCTGACAATAATGTCTGGGCTGCGATTACATTTGATAACAATACGGGTGCGACAGGTGCGACAATAGCGCAAATGGATTTGTTGGGTCAAGGGCTCTATGGACCTGTAGATCGCGGCAGTAGCACAGATGGGTTTTATTTAACAACAGCCGCAGGTTCTTTTACGACAAGTAATCCTACGGCTGCCTTTACCTATTTTGGCGGTACAACTGCTGCGAATTTTGGTTGGGAACTTCGGGTTGCTGCCACTGTCCCCGTTGAATTAATGGGTTTTACAGCGCGTCCAAATCAAAAAACAACGCAACTTGAATGGCAAACGGCTTCTGAAAACAACAACAAAGGGTTTCAGATTGAAAGACAGACATCAGCCCATGCACCATGGGAAGCAATCGGCTTTGTGGCAGGAAATGGAAAAGGCTCGAAGTATGAATTTATTGACAACACCCCCCTCAGTATAAACTACTATCGCCTACGGCAAATGGATAATGATGGTGCTTTTAAGTTCTCAAAAGTTGTGTCTGTATCATTTAAAGGCGAAAAGAGTTTGACAGTTTATCCTAGCATTGTCTCTGATGGTTATTTAACGGTTGAAACAACAGAGACAAATGATTTTGCTATTTTCAATACACTCGGTCAACAAATGATGCGTGGTAAATCTACTCAAAGCATTAATGTTTCGTCATTGCTACAAGGTACTTACGTTTTAAAGATAGGTGAAGTGCAAACTAAATTTATAAAACAGTAAAAGCATTGCTTCTCTCCAAAATATTGAGGGGGTCACTTTCGCGAAAGTGACCCCCTCAGTATTTTCATTTATACCTCTAAAAATTTCACATCAACGCAACAATGTCACATACCCTTTCAGCCCAATATTTTGTCGTCGTGGATTTACATACCGCACTTCGTACAAATAAACCCCTTGCGGCGAAGGCTGACCTTTGTTATTTTTCAAACCATTCCAACCCTCATAAGGGTCATTTGATACAAAAATAATTTCGCCCCAACGATTGACCACTCGCAATTCAAACGCTTTCATACCTCCAGTCACCCCGACACCTCTAAAAACCTCGTTATTGTTACCATCATTAGGTGCAAATGCATTGGGCATAAAATAAGTTACCAATGGCTCAACGTCAATGAGTTTGGATATCGAATCCACGCACCCCTCAGTATTGCGCGCCTTGAGCGTCACCAAGTGTACGCCTGTATCTTTGAAAGTATAAAATGGGTTTTGTTTAAGAGAAATGCCGTTGTAATTCACAAACCACTCCCAATTGATGGCATTTATAGATTTATCTTTGAAAAAAACCGTCGGTGTGACACTCGATACTTTTTGCGGCGCATATTCAAAATTGGCGTCAGGCGACGGTTTTATCTTAATCCAATTGCTAAAAAAAGCATCTTTTTTACACCCCATAGGAGAGACTATGTTCAACCGCACGGAATAAGTGCCACCCTTCTGATAAATATGGGTCGGACTGATAGCACTCCCCGTCGCACCATCTCCAAAATCCCATTTGATATTGTAAGTCGTATCCAATGGAAATGATTTGTTGTTAAAAGTTACTTTTGCAGGGGCACATCCAATAAAGGTATTGGGTTCAACAATAACAATAGCAGGGGCAGGCTGCCAAGCTATTGGTTTTATCGTTTTAGCCACACAATTGTAAATATCTCGGACAGAAAACACAACGTCTCTGACGCCGGGGCTTTTGTATTGATGGCTTGTTTTCAATATATCATAATCAGTAAAACCATCTTTATACTCCCAAGTGATTTGTCGCGTGGGCAAGGCAGATGTATAAACACCTGAAAAAGCAATGGGTCCAGGAACACACGTATCATATTTAGTCGTAAAATTAGTCGTTATTTTTCCGCCAATTCTAAGCGTCAAAAACGCTGAATCACTACATTGAGACCCTTCATTGAGCTTCAGTTTACCTTTATAAACACCAGTATCTGGAAAAGTGATAGCGGGTTGCCAGTCAGAAAAACGTTGAATATTACCTTTTATATCAAATTCCCAAAAAAAGTTTTTTATTTGTGACCGCTCATAACTTTTATTGACAATCTCTAAACTTACTTTTTCGCAGCCATACAAGAAGAAATTTTTACCTGAAATGGAATCCGCTTGAACAATCGCATCCACCGTCTTTTGACATTGTACGACATTAAATTGAAAGTCTCGGAACATACGACTCAACAGTTGTCCGTTGCGATATTCCTCCACACATACCGTTACAACATATTGGTTTATCAAATTTGGTATACCATAAATAAGTCCTGTATTGGCATCAATTTTTATAACGGGATCACCGCCCATTGGTTCAGAATCTGAATATTCTGGTTGTTTATAACTCACAGGCGTATAAGGAGGAGAATGAGGCAATAACCCTTGTCCGCCGCCGCCGCCTTGTGGCGATGTATAAGCCGTACAAAAACGATAAATTAATTGGTCGCCTTCCATGTCTTCTGCGCCATGATTATATCGTAAATTTTCATTGACACAAACAAAAATAGGTGGTAATGTGCTAAAATAAGGACTGCTGTTGTTCAGTCGTTGTGCCTCGGGTGTGATTTCGATGCTATAAGTCGATCCTGCCGTACTGGGTGAAAAAATATTGGCAATGGTCATATTTCGGCAACACTTCTGATAGGAAATAATGTAGCTAAAATTGGTATCAATCAAAGTCGCATCCCATTCATACAAGGCTTCTTCGACAATAATATTGGACGGGGGTGTTAAACATGCAATATTATTGGGCGTCACGAAATTACGTGTCAAAATGGGCTGCCTTATTGCTTGCTCATCATTGTTATTGCCAAACAAAACATAACCTGCATTGGTCTGCAAATAAACGCCAATCAGCGCCGGATTATCAAAATCAGCCATTGGCCGCGCATTGTACACGTCTTTGTACATGCGCATGGTAAAATGATAGTTGATTTTTTTGCCTTGACGACTCACAAAACGGTAAGACATCTCGCCACCGACGATATGACTACCCCTCAGTATAGAAGGCATCAATATAAGAATACAACAAAGCAAAATGCCATTTAGGTATTTGTTAAACATAATAAATGCACATTTTAATATACAGAATAGAAGTGAATGACTCAATAAGATTTGGTATTTTGAAACCGTGGCAAAAGATTATACCACTGTACACGTATAAATATACGAAGAAGATGCCTTTTAGGGTTTAAATTATTTCATGTGATTATTTTTTTTGGCTAAACAACGGATAGGTGTCGCTTTATGGCAGCAAAGTTTAAGTACTATTCTTTCTTTTGTTTAGGTGGTTACATCAATTATTTCGTTCTGCTTATATAAGTTTGGCAAGTGTTGAGATTTAATTCTAAACTGGCTTCGCTTTTTTATTTTTGGTTTTGTTGATGCGTTTTCCATTTTAATTCCTGGGTCGTAGTAAATGTTTCCATTTGCCATTTGTCGAAGAAAAAGTTGAAAGTCTGTACCTGTTCCTAAAATAATATTGTTGCCGTATTTGTATTGTCTTTCGTTGTTTGTTTCAGAAAGAGATGGAACATAACAGGCTTGATTATGTTTTCTGTTCCAATGTAAAAGCATTGAGGAAAAACTCCAAGATGCTGTTTCATTTCCTGCAATGTCTACTAATGCAATTCTTCCATTTGAACTTCTGATTTTTCCACTTTCTTCGTCAAAGCCAATTAATTGTAATTCTAAATTAGTTAATTTTAGTCTTTCATTTACTTTATGCACTCCACCAAAATTTATTCTATCTTCTCGTCCTTTTTTGTCAGCGTATCCATAATTTTTGAGAAAAAATGCAACTCCTTCTGTTTTATAAATACCTCCTGTTGGTTCAGGTGTAAATAAAGTAATTGCTTTGGAATTTAAATTATTAAAATTAGTAACTCCAAAATTTTTGACTTCCCAACCTTTAAAATCTGGTTCAGAAAATCCATTACGAATAACTCCTAATTCAGCTTCTAATGTATAGCCTCCACATTGTGATGAAGTACACGGTACTAAACCATTTTTAGTAAGACTTTTAGATTTTATCCATCCTAAATTATGAATGCGTAATAATTCACTTATTAGGTCAGATTTATTATTTAATAATTGTGGTAATTCAATAACTTTAAAAACTCCGTGTTCTGAAGTGTCTTTTTGATTCGTAAATTCATTTGCAATTTCTGAATTTGGTGCTGTAACAAAACCTAATACAGTTCCGTTTTTAGCGACTGAAAAGAATAAAATTCTGTCTGCTAATCTTTGTGTCATTAAGTCCGATGGTGGATTTTGACACTTTTGTAAAAAGCCTGAAAATCTAACTTCGGGATATTTAGGATATAAAATAAGTTGTGCATTAGGTGCTGGAAAAATCCCACCATCTTCACTTATCCAACTAAAATTTATTGATGCTTTAAATCGTTCCTTATTCCAATCACCTGCTTCTTCTGTTTTGATTTCAGAAATTGGTAAGATATTTAAAATGTCAAAACTGCCACCGAAATAAACTTGATTTTTTGAATTGTCGTTTGGTGAAAGTTTCTTGATGTAGATTTTTGTGCAACCGTTATCAATGAACAGCGATTTGAGATTTTTTAAGTTCATTGATTTTTAAAATTTCTTTTACAATATTTTTTCCAACTGCTTGAATTAAAGGTGTTACAACAGAGTTGCCAAATTGTTTGTATGCTTGATTATCTGAAACAGGAATTAAAAAACTATCAGGAAAACCTTGAAGCCTTGCACATTCTCTTGGCGTTAATCGTCTTGGATTTTTTCCTTCTTGTGGTATTAATATTTCAGCACCATCTTTATAATATCTTGCACTCATTGTTCTTGAAATGCCGTCTAAATTGGCAAGTCCAAAACCAAATCCGTTTCCTTTTGCTTTGTGCTTTTTTGCATATTCTTGCAAGTAATCCCAAAGTTTGTCGGACAAAGTATATTTTGCATCTATATCCTCTTCTAAAATGTCTTTTATCTTAAATTTCTTATCTCCCATTTTAGGAAATTCAAAAGTTTCTTGATTTTCGTATATATCTGTTCGAAAGCCGACAATAATAATTCGTTCTCTATGTTGGGGTACAAAAAATTGTCCGTCTAAAACCTTGAAATGAATTGAATAACCAAGTTCTTTAAGAGTTTCTTTTATGATTTTAAAAGTTTTCCCTTTGTCGTGAGAAATAAGATTTTTGACATTTTCCAACATGAATGCCAAAGGTTTTTTATTTTTTATAATTCTCGCTACATCAAAAAATAAAGTTCCTTGTGTTTCATCCAAAAAGCCGTGAACTCTTCCTAAGGCATTTTTCTTTGACACTCCTGCAATAGAAAAAGGTTGGCAAGGAAAACCTCCGAGCAAAATATCGTGGTCGGGTATGTCGTTTTCGTCAATTTTGGTTATGTCGCCAAATGGTACTTCCCCAAAGTTAGCATCGTATGTTTTTTTAGAATAGGTGTCCCACTCGCTTGTAAAAACACATTTTCCACCAAGATTTTGAAAAGCAAGTCTTATTCCACCAATTCCTGCGAATAAATCAATAAACTTAAATTTCGGGTTTGTTGTCGGCGGAAAAGGAATATCCCACTGAATGGGTAAATAATATTGAAAATTGGGTTCAGAAACGATACTTAAATTTTCATGAAGTACTTCTAAATAGTTTTGGGCTATCGGTCTAAAATATTGAGAAACACCATTTTTGTAGTTCTGAAAAAAGTGTGTCAAGTAAGCCAAGTCGTTGCTTTCCGTCTTGGTAATCTCAATTTTGAGTTTAGTCTTTATGTCCGAATACCTTATACTCATTTTTTTGGCAGTAATATCGTTATTTTTGTGAAAATTAGGTTAGCTTATTATCCAAAAGCTTGTTTTTTCGATATCCTTCAATGTTTGGACGGTGCTAATTAATAATAACACATAGATGTCTCCAAAGAACCCATTACTCTATCTTCTTAAACAAAACCTTAAAACAATTAGCTGTTGTATTCCCTTCTTTGCCTTCATAAAACTCCTCTAAAAAAGCTGCAGCTCCTGACCAAACCGTTTGCATCATGCCTTGATAATGCTCCTTCATCTCAGGCGTTGCGGCAGCTCTGAAACGAAAAAAATCATCGGCTTGGGCTGCTGCTACTGAGGGGGTACGCCAAGGGCATGTAATGACGTTGAAACCTTTCATGGCAAAATAAACCGCTGTTTGTATGTTTTTTTCGTAATGCCAATCACACACCATGACCTCTTTTGACATCATATCAATGGCGCGGTGCGTATTGTTGTAACTGCCTTCCCACATACCGATACCCGTCGTTTTGCCATCGAGTAAACGGTCGCCCCAAATCCATAACTGTCTGTCTTTCAATGCCAAATGTTGCTGAATCTTATTGACTTCACCTGCAAACAACTCTGCTTTGTCCCGACCACCACAGCGTGGGCATTGTTCCTCGCCGATATAAAATACCTCGTCCATACCTGCATGAAAAGCGTCGGTTTCAAAAACTTCGCAAATTTCATCTACCAAATCAAAGACAATTTTATGAACCCCTTTATGCAACGGACAATAACTTTTGCAGTACAAACCATCGCTGTTGGGCCACACGTATTTTTCAGGCATTAAAACATGTGGTGTCTCGTCAAATTCAGGATATACCCGCAACAAATTGGACGTTTTGCTCGCCCATGATTGATGCCCTAACAGGTTGATTTGGGGTATCAAACGAATATGATGCATTTTACACGCTTGTACCAATTTCTGAACATCGACTTTGGAAAGGGCACCAATGTCACGTAATTCTGGATGCGTTTGATACTGATAGTTGTAATCAATACGCAATATCAAGGTATTTACGCCTCTGGTCGCCAATTCCTCATTGATGAATTGAACAAATTTATCTACTTGTTGCGATTGGGGTGAGCCGATACAAAAACCACGGATAGGCATCAAACTATCTGTATTGGATTGTGCAAAAAGAGGTTGCCCAAATAATAGAAAAATGAAAATTAAGTGACGAGTCTGTTGAAAAATCATCGTATGTTTTTTATATTGTAATTGATAGAAATATCAAAGATAGACACAACATGACGAAATCTTGAAAATTTCGTCATGCTAATGCACGTATACTGAGGGGGTCTATTTTTGCCCAATGCTCACATTACAAGGCTAAATTCTAATAAAAAGTCGCTTTCGATACATCCAAAACAGAATCAACCATTCAAAACACAATATCAAAAAGCCATGAAATAAAGGCGCGTACGCCTCGCCAAAAATGGCAGCATAGTTTCTTCCAAGATGTATGAACAACGACGAACTGATAAAACCATCAATCGTATGGGCGATAATGTAAGCAGCAATGGAGTTCGCACCAATGACGGTGAGCGGAAAATACCATTTTGTCGTTTTTAAAACATCAATAATCCAATAAAAAAATGCCAGAAATAGGAAACAACCACCACCACTATAAAGCGTCCAAGTAGGTGTCCAAATCCTTTTGACAATGGGACAAATATTGAAAGATGCCAATGCCCAAGCTACCACTATCAATGAACCGCCAATAATGACGAATTGCTTAATTTTTTCACTGTATAAACTATTGTTTTTCAATATCTTACCCGCCATTAAGCCCAATATCATTGTACCCAAAGTCGGTATAAAACTCAATGTCGCATAGCCGCCGCCATTGAATAAAAAAGGTGAAGCACGTGGAAAAAGATTCAAAAACCAACGGTCGAAAGCCCAAGCTAAATTGGTATTTTTGTTCCAATGTGCGGCAAAACCTTCCAAATTATAGACCCAATCTGAGGTCACGCCTGTTTGCGAATAATCAAAGCCACCCGTAGGCAAAGGGTACAGAGCAAACGCCAAAAAATAGCCCACTAAAAGGATAACCAAACTGACTATCTGAACATATAAAGTCCTAAAACCCAATAAAAATAAGAAAAAATAGCCCAAACCGATTTGTGTCAATGTGTCTTCAAATGTAAAATTAGTCTGCTGTGCGTGCATGGAACGTAGAAAAATACCCAATAAAATCAATATCCAAGACCTTTTGAATGCGTGTCCTAACATCTGCGATTGCGATTGTCCTTTCGCCACGCGACTCGCTATCGAATACGGTAACGCAACGCCCACCAAAAAAGAAAATGAAGGCTGTATCATATCATGTAACGAACAACCGACCCATTCGACATGGCTTTGATGCCATGACAAAAAGTGCCAAAAACCGCTTTCAGGTAGTTTTTTTGATACTTTTTCAAAAGATAATACTTCGCCCATCATCAATAACATGACAAAGCCGCGAAAAGCGTCTATCGATGATATGCGTGGCGGCTTTGCTAAAATCGTTGGTTTACTCTCCATTCGTTTTTCGTTTTTAATGCTTTTATACTGAGGGGGGTCATTCAAGTTTTGAGTGTCAGGTCAAATCATACGTATCGGATATTTGAAAAAAATATCCGATACGTGACTCGACACATACGATTTGAAGAAATACTGAGGGGGTCATTTTGCCTTCGCCAAAAGTGCCAATGCCTCTTTATCGTTATACTGTACGATTAAATCCTTCAAATCTTTTTTCATTTTAACAATCAAAGCTTTGTTTGCAGGATTGCCATAAACATTTTTTAATTCGTTAGGGTCTGATTTTAAATCAATTAACTCCCAAAACTCACCATGCCCATAAAAATAAATCAACTTGTATCGCTCATCCCGAACGCCAAAATGCGGCATCACTTGATGCGAATCTGGGTATTCGTAGTAGTGATAATACATGGATTTTCGCCAATTTTCAGGCTTTTTTGCCTGTGAAACCAACGGCAAAACCGATTTCCCTTGCATATCTGACGGAATTTTAATACCTGCTGCATTTAATATTGTTGGCGCAAAATCTATATTTACAACCATTTCATTCACAACGGTTTGTGGCTTTATAACGCCCGGATAACGCATCACAAAAGGCATCCGCAACGATTGTTCATACATAAACCGCTTATCGAACCAACCATGTTCGCCGAGGTAAAAACCTTGGTCGGAAGAATAAACGACGATGGTATTTTCTGCCAAACCCGTTTTGTCCAAATAGTCCAATACCCGCCCAATATTGCGGTCAAGGGAAACAACGCAGCCGAGATAGTCGTGCATATACCGTTGATATTTCCATTGCGCTATCTGTTTAGCAGACATCTTAGACGTGTCTAATTTGGCGTTTTCAGGCTCATAGTAATTGTCCCACCCGTCTTTTTGCTGCTTTGTCATGCGTTTCATGATGCCAGTTTGGTCAGCATTGACCTTCAAATCCCAATCCCAGCGCAAATCTTTAACCTCCATGAGTTGATGCGCAGCGGCTTTTCTGGTTTTATAATCGTCATAAAAAGTCGTCGGCAAATCAAAGGTTTTACCGTCGAAAGCATGTAAGTCTTGCACATCGGGCTGCCACTCGCGGTGCGGTGCTTTTTGACCAATCACCAGACTAAACGGCTTGGATTTGTCGCGCCCTTTGTCCAACCAATTCAGTGCCTCATCGGTAATGATGTCCGTCACATACCCCTCAGTACGTGTGCGCGAACTGTCCATATTGATGAAATCGGGGTTGTAATAACTCCCCTGCCCTGGTAAAACTTTCCAATAATCGAAATAGCGCGGCGTATTGTTGATGTGCCATTTGCCAATCCACGACGTGGCATAGCCGTTTTCTTGCAAATACTTAGGAAACATGGCTTGCCAAGTGTCCATGTGCGTTTCCGTTCGGTTGTCCGTTTGCCCATTGAGGTGGTTGTACTTACCCGTCAGTAACACCGCCCGGCTGGGTCCACAGAGGGAATTGGTGCAAAAAGAGTTCTTAAAAATTGCTCCTTCCTTGGCTATGCGGTCAATATTCGGCGTTTTGATGTGCGGACTGCCGTATGCACTGATGGCTTGCAAAGCATGGTCGTCTGAAAAAATGAAGATGATGTTTGGGCGTTTAAGTTCTTTTTTTGTAAAGGAAAAAAAACATAAAGTGGTTAAAAAGAGAAAAAGTAGTTTTTTCATTGATAAGGGTGGTTTTAATTATTGGATAATTTTGTTTCAAAACTACAGTAGTTAGTCACGTCCCTTTTGTCATTATGAGCGCAGCGAAATAAACTTAATATATATCATATTTAGATTATTTCGCTGCGCTCATAATGACAAAAGCGACATGTAGGTTTTTGGCTTATACATTTTTAATGCCTTCAAAATCAATAGTTTAACTCATTAATTTTTACCGTTGGGTTCATCATATAGGTCAGCATCGAGTTGTCTTTCATCACCTCCACAACCCTAAAGCCTTTGTAATTTGTTCCCCAATTGCCGCCGATATGGGCATCAAAAAGGAACGGCACAGTACCGACCATTTTCACACCATCTTGGTCGTGTTCATGCCCATGAAAAACCGCTTTGACGTTCGGATATTTTTTAATCAATTCAAAAAAAGCAGGTGTGTCAATGCCATTCGCAGTCCATTTAGCTTGTGGAATATGTATGAAAATGAAGACATTTTTGCGTTTTTTATACCCTTCCAATTTTGATTGCATCCAATCCAAATCAGGTGACAGGTATTTGCCCGCTTCGTTGGACGTGTCGCCCAACAGTATAGCATTTTTCTTTATAACAACATCGTGATTGAGGGGCATTTTCCAGACCTCATTCCAATGTTCGGCAGTCACCATATCGTGATTGCCGCGCGTGACATAATAGGGCATGGTCAAAACGTCGAGTTTTTGTTTGGTTACAGCGAGGAAAGGCTGTTTATCATGGATAATATCGCCATTGATGACACAAAAATCTAAGGCTTGCTGCTTGTGAAAGGCATTGATTTGTGCCGTAACAGTATCCATTAATGCATCAAATTCGGTTTTAGGTTGACCATAATGGGCATCAGAAGCGACCGCAAAGCGCAATTTCACTTTTTTACGCTGTTCATAAACCTCTGCGGCAGAAAGAGAACGTAAGTCACCACTCAGTAATATGGCTGAAGCCAACGACATGTTTTTAATAAAAGAACGACGTGTTATTATCATAGTTTTGGTATTTAAGATAAAGATTTATCGCTATAAAGTTGCAGATATACCCCCCTCAGTATAAAGCCGCCTTATAGCTCTTTTTTAGCTTCGCTAAATTAGAATAGATTTTGGCAAATGGGGCTTATGCAGGTTTAAAAGATTGGGTTCAACAAACTATTTTATCTAAACAAGCAGAAAATAGAAAGAAAATTAGGACGACTGGCTGATAAAGACGAAAATAATTAATATGAAAGCATCATAAAAATTTAATATAAACAACTTGTTTTCTAAAACTAAGTAGAATACATTTGTGACATAAATTTTACAGAAAACAATTTACGCCCTTATGAATCAACTAAACCGAAACATCTTGCTAATTAATCTACATTCCGCATTCCGCATTCCGCATTCCGCATTCCGCATTCCGCATTCCGCATTCCGCATTCCGCATCATGATGTGAAAGGTTTGTGCTTGCATTTTTTAATTGTCACTGATGGACTCAAGCGACGATAAGTGATGCTTTTGTTCGATAATAAACTGTATTATTTCACCTTTAAACCAAAGTGATATGTTCAATTCTTCTTAAAAATAGCTGTTTTTCCTGTTTTTGGCTTATGTAAAGCTGCTTTTTATTTGCTTTGGCTTTTGCCAAAAACAAATCAGGCGCACGTTTGTGTACGCCTGACCAACTTACCGCGACGGCAAATCTTAGGTAAGTTTAAATTAACAAAATTAATTCACCGCTAAATTACGAAACTTATGAAAAAGGTTTTTATTCTTAGCTCTTTTTTCGCGCTTTTTGCTTGGGGGCAAGCAATTGGACAAATTGGTGTAGCAGTTGGTGTAGGTAGTTGTAATTCAATAACAATTACAGATCCTGGTGTGAATCCTTCTCCTAGAACAACTAGTGGCCCATTAGTATTTGTTAGGAGTGGACGTTTTTATGATGATTTTTGTGGATATATTGCTTTTGATTACATCGATGTGAGTAAGCGAATTTTTACTCTTTTTGAAGTAGTTGATCCTACCAATCCAGATAGATTTAATAATTTGTCTTATGTAACACAAAATAACAGTGGATTTTTTCCTAATCTTTATGTTGGAACTTTCATTGTTGATGTTTTCGACGCATCAGAAGAACATAATTCAATATGCTTTACGCAAGGGTTTCCTGCTGGTCAAACAGTTGTTTCTCCATTCAAAGTATTCGATATATTGGGTCGATTCGTAGGTTTTGAGGCGAGAGGTGGAATTTTTTCAGGTCTTGAAGGCTCTCATAGAAGAACAAATGATATTATAGTTGGTCAATCAAGATTAGTTGATAATGATTGGCTCTTTACAGAGCGATTCAGTACAAGTCGCTTTGGTAATTTGCCAGTTTTTCAACCAACAGATATCGTTAGGATTGATGCTACAAAAAGTAAAAATTACAATAAACATTATTTAGCAATTCAAGAGTTTTGGCCTGACGGTACTCAAGGTCGGTGGCGAGCAAAAGAATTCGGCGGATATGGAGGTTGGATTAATGGTTCTATGGGTACAGAAAATTTAAGTGATATTTGGGATGGCGGTACAGGGTGGGGATTTTTAGAAAATAATAAATACCAAGTTCAAGTTGTTATTCAAAACTCGAATTGCCCATCTTGGACTCAGGTTCTACAAAACTTTATCGTATGCTCAACCCTTTGTAGAGTTGGCGGAGAAAGTAATCCACGAGAAATATCAATAAGTCCAAATCCTGTTTCAAATAAGTTTAACATCAATGGTATAGACTTTAATGTGGAAAAAGATTATCAAGTATTAATCTCAGATATGTCTGGAAAAATATTAAAACATTTTGAACAAGTTACAAACAACGAATTTGATGTTGCAAGTATGCAGAATGGTATATATATTATTCAGGTTCGTAACAAAAATCAAAGACTTTTAAGTTCAAAACTTGTCATTAATAAGTAAAACAAATACTGTGTCATAATTTCAGCTTATGGCACAGTAATTTTTTAAAATGAAAAAAATATATTCCTTATCTAATTTTTTACTTCTGACCAGTTTTCTAATTGGACAGAATTTCATACCTAATAGTAGCTTTGAATCATTAATTAAATGTCCTGATATTGAAACTAAAGATAGAAATTCTCTCCCAACTTTCAATTGGGTAACAGCTACTAAAGAAGGGACACCAGATGTTTATAATATGTGTGCTATCGAACCATGGTATGGTGTTCCCATAAACCGCATTTATAGTTACCAGCAGCCACATAGTGGTTTTGGATATGCAGGGATATTTGTTTATGATAAAACATGTCAATGTCGTGAATATATCGAAGTCGCTTTAATCTCACCACTTAAAAAAGATAGAACTTATTTTGTACAGTTTTTTGTTTCACCCCAAAATGACTATAGAAGAAGTCAAACTCGAATGACTTATGTAGATGCAATTGGGCTTAATTTTACTGATACATTTTTTTTAAAAAATCAATTTATGGTAGAATTGAAATCAAGTGTAGAAAATATGAAGGGAAAGTTAATAAAAGATACTGTAGGTTGGACATCGATAAGCAGTTGTTATACTGCTAAAGGTGGTGAAAGTTATGCTACCATTGGAAATTTCAAAAGTGATGCTGAAACATTAGTTGAAAAAGAAGATTCAAAACTGAGTAGCGATAGAGCTTATTTCTACATAGACGATGTCTCTGTGCTCGAATTCAACCCACTCCCCGACAGCACCATCCTCGTCTGTGCCGGCGGAGCCCAGACCTACAACGCTGCTTTTTTGAATGGCACTTACAAATGGAACACTGGCTCAACCGATTCTGTCATAACTATTACAAAATCAGGTACTTATACCGTTGAAGTGAGCATTGATAATTGTGTTTTGACAGATACCGTTGTTGTTATTGTACCGCCCGATGCTAAAAATCGGGTTGAAATACTGTGCTGGCATCCCGATTGTTCGGGGAGGGGGGATACAACCCTTTGTCAAGGTAAAAAGATAGAACTATCAGCAACAGCAGTACCCGGTCAGTATGCGTGGTCAACAGGTGCGACAACGCCTAAGATTATGGTTGATAAAACCAATAATTATGCGGTGACTGTGACCAATCGTTGCGGTACTTACAACGACGATGTGGATATTACTTTCAAAAAATGTGGTTGCAATGTCTATGTACCAACGGTTTTTTCGCCTAATGGCGATGGCATCAATGACGATTTAGAAGTGCATTTCGGTTGCGATTTCGATTATCAAGTCAAACGGTTTCAGATATTCAACCGTTGGGGCGGACGTGTTTTTGGGATTGACAACACCAATACCATAAAATGGAATGGGCAAATGAACAACCAAGCCTTGAACCCTGATACATACGTTTGGTTTTTGGAATACACATACATCATAGATGGCAAAACAAAAACCGTAACAGAATCTGGTGATTTTACGATAGTTTACTAAGGAATTATGAATTATGAATTATGAATTATGAGATATTTTATATTTATCAGCCTTATTTTTATATTCCATAACACCTCGTTTTCTCAAATTTGTGGTTTTAAGCCAAAAGATGCAGTTCGTATTGATGATATACTGAGGGGTCATGCAAACGATATAGGCTTGCGTGAAGCGATAACAATTCCCGTTATTGTTCATGTTGTTAGACATTCAACAGATGAGATTGTGTCTGATGCGACGATTTTATCACAAATAAGCATCTTAAACAGAGATTTTAATGCTAAAAATGGCGACATACAAAACGTGCCGACTGAATTTAAAGATAGAATAGCCAATGTGGGCATTCATTTTTGTTTAGTCTCCAAAGATTCAATGGGGCAGCCACATACGGGCATCATTCGAGTGAATACTCCCGTCAAAGCTATTGGCTTAAAAGACAGTTTGTTTTCAAATAAATTAGGCGGCAGCACAGCTTGGAATACCGCAAAATACTTCAATATTTGGGTCGCTAATACAGGTGAATTTATCACAGGCACAGGTTCTTATCCCACTCAAACGCCGCAAACCAATGAAGGGGTTATCGTACATCCACGTTATTTTGGTCAAAACAGAACCACTAAATTTGGATTAGGTCGTGTTGCCGTTCATGAAGTCGGGCATTATTTCGGACTTTATCATACTTGGGGTAAGACAAGGGACAGTATATGTGTCACAGACGAAGTCGCAGATACACCACCGCAAAAGTCATATTACGAAAGTTGCCCAACCTATCCGCAGTACTCATGTGGCGTATCTAATATGTTTATGAACTTCATGGATTATGTTGATGACCCTTGTATGTTGCTGTTCACAAATGGGCAGAAAGCGCGGATGTTGGCAACAGTTGCGCTTTTCAGAAAGGATTTGTCGCAAACAAAAGTATGTATGCCGAATCTAAATAAAAGTCTAAACTTTACGATTTATCCCAATCCAACATCAGGAAACCTGCAAATGGCTTGGGATTTAGGCATAAATACTGAGGGGGGGGCTTTATGCCTTGTCAACACACAAGGACAACAAATAATTAACCGTCCCATTGGCGCATTAACCAACGAATTAAATTTAGATTTGTCCCGTCTTCCCAATGGCTTATACATCATGTCCATTCAGATATTAAATCATGATATTTATTTTCACAAAATAATTTTATCAAAATAACCCTTTATATGCGTATCAAATCCATAGATTTTCTTCGTGGCATAGCTGTCCTTTTAGTTATTTTCAGACATATTTATCTTGAACCGATTTTAGTAACCATTGGTTGGGCAGGTGTTGATTTGTTCTTTGTGTTAAGCGGCTTCTTAGTCAGTAATCTGTTGTTTCAAGAATATAAACAAACACAAACGGTCAAACCGATTCGCTTTTTAATAAGGCGAGGCTTTAAAATCTATCCGCTGTTTTATCTGATGATATTTTTATTGTTTTTTATGGAAACGCATCGGAGTCCACAGTTTTATGATATTTATAAAGCCCGTTTGTTAAATGAAGTTTTGTTTATCCAAAACTACCATTATGATGTAACACTCATTGGGCACACTTGGTCATTGGCACCGCTTGTTATGGATTGGACAGCAAGTTCTTAGCGACTTTTGGTTTAAGCATAATGGCGTTGAGCTTTGGCGGCGTATTGGCGGCATTGGTTGCAAATGATAAAAGTGAAGAAACGCTTAATAGTTTTTTTGGTAAAAGAATTTTCAATGGTTTCTCTAAAATCGGTACATATTCTTATGGTATTTATCTGTTCCACATGATGATAATCTGGTACGCTATACCCATCAAACCTGAACCTAATTATAATGCTTGGGGTGGGCGTTTCAATGCCGTTGTACTGTTTATAATAGTTCTATTAGTAGGCATGATTGCTACTGAATGGATTGAAAAACCCATATTAAAATGGCGGAATAAGGTCATAAAATAGCAAAATGTTTTTTTGAAGTCTATAAGTTATATTGAAAAAACATGAATCAGCCTTAATTTTATAACAAAAGAAATTATTATAAAAACAAGGTTTTGATGGCAAATTGTGTTGATTCTATGAATCAATTGAAGGATTTTTCCATGCGCTGTTAGAAACATGTTGTCGCTAACGCGACATTAGATTTGAACATTGACTAACATTTCGCGCGCAAACTTCTGTCGCGTTAGCGACAAGATATTTATAACAACTATCAACCGGTTATTGCCTTTGATTCGTAGAATCAGTACCTTCTATAAAACTCTATAACGCGCCTAAAATGGTCAAAAAGCTTGATAAATGATAAAAAAAAGCCCGAACTTTATTGTTATAACGTTCGAGCTGATTCATATTTTTATGTTAAAAATAGACGGATTAAAATCCGCGCTACTTTACACATCCACTTCAATTTGCCCTTTAACGAGATCCTCAAACGTTTCACGCGCTCTCACGAGGTGCGCTTTGCCGTTATACACCAATACTTCGGGTGGTCGGAAGCGGCTGTTGTAATTTGAAGCCATGGTATAACTATAAGCACCTGCATTTTGAATACCCAAAATATCCCCCTCAGTAATTTGAGGCATTTCGCGGTCTTCTGCAAAATTATCCGTCTCGCAGATATACCCAACGACATGATATAATTGCTTGTCTCCCAATGGGTTAGACACGTTGACGATTTCATGATAAGCATCGTACATCATCGGACGAATAAGGTGATTGAGACCTGAGTCCACATGCACAAAGGCAATAGACGGGTTTTGTTTGATAACCGTTACATTGACGAGCAGCGTGCCACACTGCGCGACGAGGAACTTGCCTGGCTCCCATACGAGTTCAATCTCACGACCATAATTTTGGCAAAATTGGTTGAAACGCTCAGAAACGGCTGCACCGACTTTGGGCATATTTGTCCCTTTTTCATCAGGTTTGTAAGGCACTTTGAAGCCGCCACCGAGGTCAATATATTGCAAATCGGGGAAACGATGCGCCGCCTCAAAAATCAATTCAGAGACTTGTAAAAACGTTGA
>JAYTUQ010000340.1:0-1235 GCA_043744455.1 Saprospiraceae bacterium
CACCAATATCCAAGATGGCGACATGATAACTTTGCACATCAAAGAGCAAGGCGGTACTTTAGAAAAAGAAGACCTTTTGTTGTCAGTGAATTGGTTGACAGACGAAATGAAAGAAGTTTTTACGACGCAGAAAAAAGGCGATAGCTTGACGGTCAATATCTTTCAACTCGAAAAAGAAACGACCCCTCAGTATGTCCGCAAATATTTCTTAGGATTAGAAGATACAGACGAGCGTGAAATTAATGAGAATTTTGACGTAAAAATCAAATTTGTCAAGCGTCAAGTACCCGCCGAACTGAATCAAGAGTTTTTTGATAAAAACTTTGGCCCAGGCGTGGTGACAAGCGAAGCGGATATGCGTGATACAATTCGCAAGGGTTTAAGTGTTAATTTTACTGGGCAAGCCGATGCGCTTATGCTCCGCGATATACAAGATGGACTGATTGCAGCGAATCCTTTAGAATTGCCAAGTGCATTTTTGAAGCGTTGGCTTAGAACTCAAAACGAAAAAAATACAGAAGACACCGTTGAACAAGGCTTCGAAGGCTTCGCTCAAAACCTACGTTGGACACTTATCCGTTCAAAAATTGCTAAATCATCGAATGTAACGATTGAGGACGAGGACTTGAAAGCGTTTTATCGTGCCCGCATCCGTGGCTACTTAGGGGGTCAGTTAGGCGCGGGTACAGATGATTTAGTTGAAAGCCTGGTGGAACGTGCTTTTGCAGATGAAAAACAAATGTCTGAACTTTATGAAGAGGTGTTGACAGAAAAGACTTTCGAAGCAATGAAAGCGCGTGTAACAATTGTTGATAAACCGATAGGAGAGGAAGAATTCAACTCTATCATGGCTGCTGCGCAATACGAAGCAGCAAAAGCACGCGGCGAAATCAAAGAAGACGAAGCAACAGAGGCGGTTGAAATTGTAGAAGTTGAAGCAGAAGAGGTCTAAAAAATACTGAGGGGTCTTTATTTCAAACTTTTGGTTTTTAATTTTGTTATAACACTACAAAATCAAAAATCAGAACCTGAAATGGAGACCCCTCAGTATTTTTGCACATTTTTACAATTTATTTTCGACTGATTCGTCAAGTGGAACAGTTTTATGTTTAAGATAAACCAAAATCTTACCCAAGTAAAAAATGCATTTTTCAAAAACACATTTAAAAAAGAAGATACAATGATTCCTAAAGATGAATTTAAAAAATACGCTGTCAAGCATTTGGGCATGAGTT
>JAYTUQ010000341.1:0-53413 GCA_043744455.1 Saprospiraceae bacterium
ATTCAATAGGTTGAAATAATAGAAAGATTTGGCTTTTATACCCCCCTCAGTATAAAAAGCGTTTTGCTCGATTTAAACATTGAAATTTGAAAGAAAAGCGTTTTTTTTGGTCAAACAGAACCAACAGGCGGCGCACGAAGAGATTGGAAAATATATGAGCGAGAGAGTTGGAAAGAGATAAAAGCAAATTTGCTTTTTACAAATATCGAAGCAAGTGTATCTAAATGAAATGACGAGAATTGAAGTTCAAAAAGAGAGAAAGTAAAATCGCACAAGGCACATCCATGTTGAATATGTTCGGAGTCATGTAAATGTTTATCGCCCTTTTTGGCATCGCAAATTTCAAGTGTGGTGTTGTGCTCAACAACGATATGCCACTCTTTTGCACCAAAGGCAATGAATATGAGTAAGGCAAGTAGTAATCCTTTCGCCTTGAAAGTGGTATGTTTGTCCTGTTTTTTCACATTTTTTTCTCTATCACAAGCAAAGGTACATTTGAAAATATCAAAAAGAAAGAGAACTGAAAGGATTATTGTACTTCGACCAAAATTTATTTTTTATCTTTTCTAATCTTTTATTTACTTGCGCAAAAACGCTTTTTAGATGTATCATTAAATATTCACCATTAAAATATACATCAATATAAAATGAATGCTTTAAAGAAATTAGGTTTTCCAGAAGATACAAAGCTATTAATTATTCATGCCGATGATGCTGGTTTGGCACATGCTGAAAACCAGGCAACGATGCAAGCATTGGCAAAGGGAGAAATCAATTCGTGTAGCATTATGATGCCTTGTCCTTGGTTTTATGAAATGATAGAATTTGCAAAACATAACAGTGCTTATGATTATGGCATTCATTTGACGCTCACATGTGAATGGAAATATTATAAATGGCAACCGCTGTTACCTATTTCACAAGTACCGAGTTTGGTGAATAAAAAGGGTTTTATGCACCGCACCAGAAACGCCTTTAAAGAAGCGGCTTTGGTCAAAGATGTTGAAAAAGAACTGCACGCACAGATAGAAAAAGCCTTGACTTTTGGTTTGAAACCGAGTCATTTAGACTTGCACATGTCTGCGCTTGTTTTAAGACCTGATCTGATTGAATTATATAGACATTTAGGGCATACTTACAAATTACCTATATTATTGAACAAACAATTGGTAACATCCTTTGGGGTCAATGCCGATGATTGTCTTTTAGAAGATGATATATGCGTTGATAATCTATTTGTTGGTGAATATAAGGATTTTGAACAAGGTAAATTGGCAGCATATTATGCCCAAATATTAGAAAATTTACCTGTCGGTTTGAATCAAATTTTGATTCATCCAGCCTTCAATAGTAGAGAAATGCGAGGCATTACAGTCGAACACCCCAATTTCGGTGCAGAATGGCGGCAAATTGACTATGATTATTTCACGAGTATTGAATGTCGTTCGCTCATCGCAAAACACAATATTCAATTAATAACGTGGCGCATGATAAAGGACATTTTATATGGTTTGTCGTAACAGTACCCCCCTCAGTAAAACAGACATTTTGGGTAAGTTTTACGGATATCTTTTGCCAACAAAAGTAATAATTAAACGTTAAGGGTCTGCTAAACTGCCTAAAGTCTAAGTTTATTTCTATTAACTTTGCATATTCTTTCACCTTAATAAAAACAAATCTAATGAAAAGGTTAATTCTGTTTTTTATCATTTTGTCAACCTTAACCACTCTTTCGGCACAAGGTATTGCCTTTGAAAAAGAAGAAACAGCTTGGGCTGATATTTTAAAAAAAGCTAAAGCAGAAAACAAAATTGTCTTCGTTGATGCTTATACGACATGGTGTGGACCCTGTAAAGTCATGTCAAAGACTATTTTTCCGCAAAAAGAAGTGGGCGATGTCTTCAATGCCCGTTTTGTCAATGCTAAAATTGACATGGAAAAAGGAGAAGGCGTCGAAATCGCTCAAAAATATGCTGTGAGGGCTTATCCGACCTATATTTTTGTCAATGGCGATGGCGAGTTGGTACACCGCAGTTTAGGTAGTATGCCCGCAGAGAAGTTTATTAAAGTAGCAGAAGCGGCAGCTGACCCAAAGCGTCAATTTTATACACTCAAAAAGAAATATGAAGGTGGCGAAAAATCACCTGAGTTTCTTAGAAATTTTGCACAAGCCAGTCAAGATGCTCAAGAAACGGCTTTAGTACCCAAGGTTACTGATGCCTATTTAGCAACCCAAAAAGATTGGTTTACCAAAGACAATATGGATTTTATCATGAAATTTGGGACAAATATCGAAAGCCCTATGTTTGCATTTATGGTGAAAAATCAAGGCGCTTTTCAAAAAGAATTAGGGGAAAATGAAGTGAAAGCGCAACTTGACCAAATCGCTTTCTCGGGCGTTGCCAATGGCACTTACAATCGGGCAAAAGGCGAATTTGATTTTGCAAAAGCTAAGCAATTGGGTGCAAAATACCTAACACCAGAGATGTATGATAAGGTTGCAAGCAATATGACTATGATACAATATCAAATGAAAAATGATATGCCTAATTACTTGACACAAGCGATTGTTCATTTCGATAAATATCCCTCAGTAAATGCACAAGAATTGAATCAAACGGCATGGGCTTTTTATGAAAACAGTGCTGACAAGGCTCAACTTCAAAAAGCATTGGCTTGGTCTTTAAAGTCTATTGAATTGCAAGATGTTTCTGCCTTCAACGATACGGCTGCTTCATTATATTTCAAATTAGGTGATAAGCAGAATGCTGAAAAATATGCTGAAAAATCCATCAAACAAGCCAAAGAATCAGGTGATGATGCGACTGAAACTGAAGCGCTACTTAAAAAGATTGGCGCTATGTGATTTTTTTTTAAGTATGAAATATGAGTTATGAAGTATGAAAAAGCGACCCCTCAGTAGAGAAGGTCGCTTTTTCATACTTCATAACTCATATTTCATGCTTACTCATGTTTCTTCTTCATTGTTTTGAGGTACATATATTCGACTTTGGCTCTTGCCCAAGGCGTTTTCCTTAGAAAAACAAGGCTTGATTTGATGCTGGGTTCATCAATAAAGCATCTGATTTTGATGCGTTGTCCCATTTTTTCCCAACCCACTTTTTCAACCAGTTCGGTTAAAATCCCTTCTAAGGTTTTGCCATGTAATGGGTCTTTGGATTCTTCTACAGTCATTTATTAATTATTCTTTTACAAACTTAATTCTTGAAACACCCCCCTCAGTAAATTTGACCTCTAAGATATAAATACCTGAAGACAATTCGGAAAGAGAAAACGTTTTTTGTTTAGTTTGTTGCATTAAAATGCCTTGTAAATTGTAAATATTAACTGTTTTCACATCTTCAAATCCATCAATCGTGATAATATCTTTTACAGGGTTTGGATAAACTGTCAACGTGATATTTTTATTCTTTTGGAAAACAGCCACTGTATTTGAATACTTGTACTGCCCATCTTTATCCATTTGTTTAAGACGATAATACAAGATATTGTCCGAAGATACATGGTTGTCGTCAAAACTATAGTCTAATTTTTGGCTTGAATGTCCTGCTGCTTTTACTTCACCAAGGACATTGAATTGTATGCCATCTGTACTTTTTTCAATAGAAAAATAAGCTGAATTAAGTTCTGTTGCCGTTGTCCAAATCAAGCGAACTGTTTGATTGTCAACCCTTTTAGCATTAAAACTTAACAGTTCAACGGGAATAATGGGTACATTCGGCAAATTAAATTTTGCCATGACTGGATAATGGTCAGTCGTCTTGGATGCATAAGTGGCGATATAGGTTTGCGGCGACCCTACCCTTGCGGTCAGAAACGCACTGCTCATTTCATTAGAACCGATGATGTGGTCAATCATATCCGTAAAGCCAGTTGTGCTTTTTGCCCCTGCATTACTGAGGGGTAGCGTAAACAACGCATAGCGCGACGGGTCATTGATGTAAGCGACGAAACTACTGGTATTTGTTGGTACAAATGACACAGTTTCATCTAAATCATCATTGAAATCGCCTGACATGATGTAAGGTAAATTGGGATAATTGTTATCTAAAACCGTTTTGAGTTTTTCAACATCATATTTTCGCATATCATACACATCTTGCGCCGCATTTGCACTTGTATTGGCTCGACCATGAATGCCTACAAAACCCATAAAACGTGTCGTACCATTGATACTTACGTGGGCAGTCATCATATAAGGTAAGCGACCTGATGCCCAAAAACGTGTGCGCGTATTCGGATAGTCGGGCAGTAAAGTTGTATCATTTTTAAACTCTGTTAAGAGTGGCATCGCGGTCACATTGCTGAAAACGGCATCTTTATACACAAAACACAGGCGTTGCCCATAAGGATCGACCGTTGCGGCATTGCTAAAACTGTACTCGTAAGAACATTTGCATGAATAGCCAGGTATAGTAGCTACCATTGATTTGAAACCAACTGAATCTGACACTTCTTCAAATTGATAAATATCGGCGTTGATGGTATTCATCACCGTTTTGACATTTGCCATTTGAAGCGCATTGTCGCTTGGACCCAAAGTGGGATGTCCAAACCATTCTATATTCCAAGTAACAATATCAAGAGAATTGGCATTTTCAAACGTTGCATCTGTCACGCCCGCACCTGTGACGACAAAATCGGCAATGGAACGGGGATACAATTGCAGCGATGTATTAAAAACGCCAGAAATACCCGTCACTTGACCCGTTGCTTCTTGAATGGCAGACCCGACGATATTGTTTGAAGCGGGCGTTCCAGAACTCAAAATTCTAACAGGTAAAAGACCGAAAGGATAGTTTGTATTGGCAGCATAATTGCCGCCTGTGCCTGGAAATGGTATATTTTGAATCGTCACCAATTCGCCTTCATGTGCCGCCATTTCAGCTTGTGTAATGACCAAAGGCGGCGGATTGTAGGCAGTTGCCAAAATTTTATTCATGGTCAATATCGTGATTTGGTCAAGTCCACTAAATGATGAACGATAACCAAAAACTTCAATCGAATCCCCCAATTGTAAACCATAATCCACACCAATATTTGATGAACCGCTATAAACCGAAATGCCCCCTGTATTGTCTTGAATAAAAATTTGATTAAGTCCAAATTCAGTGGCAACCGTCACACGTCCGCCTGTAAAAACATTTGTGCCGTTGCTTTTGGTTCTGACTGTAGCAATAGCTGTTCGTGTAGGTTGTATAATGACACTGCCACTCATCGTTATATTTCTTGTAGGCACACTAGGACTTGTGAGTACAATACTGCCATTATAGTTGCCTGCGGTTGCACCTATTAACCGTACATAAATAACTTTAGAAGTGACTCGACCCATTGAGGGTGTAAAAGACAATGAATTTGTGTAACCACTTGATTCTGTAAGACTTACTTCATATCCTGATGGGGACGTGACAGTTAAATCGCCCGTCAAAACAAAACCAGATGTAATAAAACTCTTCGCTACTGAGGGGGCACCTGTTGTGATTGTTGAAAAGGAAATGGCGGTTTTTGAAGCAACAATGATTGGATTTAACACGTCATAGATGCTGCCATCTATCGCCAAATTATCCAACCGCCAAGTTCCTGCCGAACTCGATGCTCCATAAGCATACAAGCGAAAAGTCACACTTGGTGTTATGTTTTGAAAATTAATACCTAAATCCACGGTTTGAGCAGTTGCTGGAAAAGTTGAATTTGTCGTACCAGGCGAAGGCGTATTTAAATCGCTGACGTAACCATCGAGACTTGAACGCAAAACCCAACTCGTTGGTCCGGTGTTTGATTTTTGGTCAAAAAAACTGATGCTGTTGATGGACATGGCGTAGTTTGCAGTGGGACTAATCGTAAATTCCAAATATTTGGCGGTATTTACTGAGGGGGTGTTAAAGACTGTCGTTGATATGGCTTTATCCGTTGCGCTGCCTGTTGTGCCCGTTGAATAAGAAATTGCGCCCGTTGACCATGTGGCTATCGAAACACTACCATTTGTCGGTGTTGTGGTAGCTGTTGTTTGAGAATCAAATTCCCAAAGTGCGATGGTTTGTGCAAAATTGAAGGATAAAACACAAAAGTTGAGTGCGACCGTTATTGAAAGTAGTTTAAGTGATTGGTACATGATGTTGTTTCTTTATTATAAAATAAATTTTTGTATTAATCTCTGTAAATAAATATCTTAGGCATAAAAAACAAATTGTCAAAAGCATTTGCTGATGACAATTTATTTGATTTTAACTATTGTTTTTTGGAAATTTACGAACGCGATTTCGTTTCAAAAAAAGAAGAAATGTAAAAGTAGATGTATTTATTTTAAAAGAATAACTGTTTATGAAATTTTACAATCAGTTAATTCTACTTTGGCACTTTGAAATAGATTTTTCAAACCAAACTTCTACGCTCATTGACATAATCCCGCCAACGTTCTAAGCCTTGTGCATAATCTGGTGGCAACTCCGCTTCAAACTGCATCCATTTACCAGTTGTCGGATGTTCAAAACCTAATGAACGAGCATGTAAAGCTTGACGGGGCAAAATATCCATCGTTTTTAAGACAAATTGCTTGTATTTTGTAAAAATCGTCCCTTTTAGAATCCGATGCCCGCCATATTTAGTATCCATAAACAACGGATGTCCCAAGTATTTCATGTGTACCCGTATCTGATGCGTGCGCCCTGTTTCCAATTTACATTCAACCAAACTCACATAATACATAGGTTCAATGACTTTATAATGCGTCACCGCATACTTACCTTGTTCGCCTTCGGGAAAAGGAATGATGACAGAATGTTCATTAGGACTGCGCCCGATATGCACATTTATGGTGCCTTCTAATTCATCGGGTTGCCCCCAAACCAATGCCCAATAACGCCTTTCTATGGTGTGATAAAAAAACTGCCGCGCCAAATGTGTCATGGCAAATTGGTTTTTAGCAACCACCAATAAACCACTGGTATCTTTATCAATACGATGCACCAATCCAGGGCGGTCATCGGCACCTACTTCCGAATAATCGGGTATTTTATCGCGCAAATAGTAAGCTAAACCATTGACCAAAGTGCCTCTATAATTGCCCACGCCAGGGTGACAGACCAATCCAGCTTGTTTATTGATGACAATCACATCATCGTCTTCATAAATGATATTGAGTGGAATATAATCAGGCTCGATACGACCATGCTCAGGCATTTCAGGAAAAACAATGCTGATTTGTTGCAATGGTTTTATCTTATAATTGGGTTTTACGGTTTTATCGTCCACTAAAACAGAGCCTGCACGTATGGCATTTTGAATCTTATTGCGACTAACTTTAGCCAATCTATCCGTCAAGAATTTATCAATTCGGGTAACGGTTTGACCTTTATCTGCGGTAAAACGATGATGTTCGTACAGTTCATCGTCTGTTTGACCATCTTGATCATCCTGTACGTGTTCTTCCAATTCATTATCTTCGGAGGTGGGCATATAGTCTTCGTCAGGTATCATTTTTATAATGGATAGTGGAAAATGGATAGTGGAAAATGTATAATGGAAAATGTATAATCCTAAATATTATCCATTTTCCATTATACATTTTCCACTATCCATTATGTTTAAAATATTGTATAAAATTCTTTTGTTAATTCTTTATACCCCTCAGTATAATCGCGTTCATCAGGGCTATTTTGAATGATTAATTCATCTTGGGAATAAGTCCGATTTGATAATTCAAATTGAAGTAAAAGCCTTTCAATCCCTTTATCTTCTTTGGGACGAACATCTGACCGGCGGGTCAAATAAAATCCATAAGTGCCTGCAATTTCGATAAATCGCAAACCTTCAATCAAAGGTAAAATCACACAAAATCGTCCATTTTTATGCAATAATGCGCGCGTTGCATGAAGCAACTCACCATGAGGCATTTTAACAGTGTGCCTTACATTTGTTTTGTCGCCTGTACTTGACAAAGTACCCCCTGTAAAAAAAGGTGGGTTACTTACAACAAGGTCATATTTATGCGAATGTGTTTTAGCAAAATGCTGAATTGAATCGTGAAAAACAGTCAACCGATTTGAAAAAGGCGATTCAATCATATTCTCTTGGGCTTGTTCAACTGCTGATTCATCAATTTCTACAGCATGAATATGACAAACTTCACCCATATTTTTCTCCTCCTTTTGAGCCGTTTTTTGTGCCAACATGATGGCAATAACACCTGTACCTGTACCAATATCTAGAATCCAATGTGTGTCGTTTACATCAGTCCAGGCACCGAGTAATACACCATCTGTTCCGACTTTCATCGCACAACGATCTTGATGAATTTTGAACTGTTTAAATACAAACGGTTTGCTTATTGTATTTTTTTCTTTTAACATACATTGAAATAAGGTTTAATCTTCTATTTTCAGTTTTTTTAAAAGGGATATTTGAAGCCTAATTTGACCCCCCTCAGTAAGAAAGGGTAAATTTCGCCTTTTAATAACGAAAATTCATATTTATTGTTCATTTTCTTAAAAAGCCCCTTCAAAGTAGTCGTTTGAAGGGGCTTTTCGTTTCAAAAATAAATATACTAAACTTACCTCATTACTTGTATCGTTTTTGTTAAATACTTTCCATCTACCATAAAATTGACGAAGTATGTTCCCGAAGCTAAATGACTGAGAGATACCGTTTTAGTCAACTCGCCTGATTGATTTCTCAATATCATACTTTCTAAAGGTTGTCCATTGATGTTCAAAATCGTTAAGGTGACATCGCGTACCACATCGTTTTTTAATCGAATATTTAACACTTCACTGCTTGGATTGGGAAAAACAGCCGCTTCAAATCCTTCAAGTTGCACATCTTTTGTCCCTACGCCTTGTTCTTTCCAACGGGCTTCAAACTCTTGTAAATAAATATTGGCGACTGCCGGGTCGTGAAGAATGAGTAAATTTTCATCATTTTTTGTCTCTGCCGTAGTTGTCCAGTTGTGCGACCCAGTAATCACCATGGGGTCTGAATTTAAACCTGCGGGTTTGGCATCAATCAAAGCATACTTGTGGTGATAAATAGCTGAACCACCTGCCTTGAACAATTTGATATTTACATTATTCCTCTGCAAATAATTAATTTGTGACGATGCGCTAGCTGTATCTTGATTAACAAGCCCGCGCACGGCTGCACCGCGTCTTTGTGCGTTATTAACCGCTGTGCCTAAATCAAAATAAGTAAATATCAAAAGTGAAATTTCAAGGTCAACATCAGCCGTATTGACAGCATTGATGATAGCCAAAGACGTTTCGTCGGAAGGTGAAAAATACACTTCGCACAATTTACCCGCCAACATGACTTGTTTGGGTGTATTATCTTTTTTGTCCGCACCAAATTTGCCCGTCAGTATATTGGGTATGCCTGTCGCACTGCCCCACATTTCCTCAAATTCCATTCTGTAAATCAATGCCAATGATTTGTCTTGAATAAAAATAGCATTGTTATAATCCGTATAAATTTGTCCTATTGACCAGTTCATAGCACCCGACATGACCCACGAAGTGTTGACACTATCGGCATCAATAATCATAAATTTATTGTGCATCAAGTCCGTAGTAGGCTTTTTTACGATTTTAAAACCAAAACCTAATGTATCACTTAAAACGGTATTACTCGTACTTTTGTCGGTGATATAACGCACCCGAACGCCCCGTGCCACAGCTGATTTTAAGGCAGAGACTATCGTAGATGTGCTGTTGTTATACATCGCTATATCTATTGTACTTTTAGCATTATTGATATATGAAATGAATTCCGATTCACACCGACCTCCTGTTGTCGCTAAAGCTTTATTGTTTGCGCCTACTTTTACAGTGGTATCAACAGCATGGTTAAAATAAACGCGTGTTTCACCTGACGATGCAGACGCTGTAATGATTGGAAATATTCTTGAAGAGTCCGTTTTGCCATTTGCCCTTGAAAAAACACGTGCAAAAAGCCATTTTGAGGCAGTTTGGTTACCGATAGTTGCTGTATGGGCTTTGGTATTAGGCGTTCCATTGACCGTTGTACCCAGATTTGTGGTTGTGCCATATTGTATTTCCGAGCTGCCTTCAATATTGGTTTGCCAATTGAGTGTGAAACCTGTTGCGGTCAAACCTTGTACTTTTACGGGAGAAGTGATAGCGATGCCTTGGTATTCAATATCCGCAGAGTCGCGGGGCAATAGTTGATATGAAGCCGCAAACTGTGAACAAATACCCGTTAAATTGACAAAAACCGAAGGAATCGTTTTGCCTACCAAGACACTCCCTGTGGCTATGCGGACTTGGATTTCAGTCCCATCTACATTGAATTTATAGTTGGTATTGCCGACAAAAGTAGGTGTGCCAAAACCTGTAAATTGCCCATTTGTTAGTTTTACCAATCGCGATTCGTTCACTTCAGCCATTCCCGTGGGTAATATACTGAGGGGTGGTACTAAAACATTTGTTGTACCTATTTTACTAAAGGATGTGATAGGGTCAAGCTCTAAAAGATTTTGATAATCTTTGAGCGTACCTGTCACTTCAATAGAATCGCCTCGAATTGTTGTCGCAAATGTTGGGACTGCGGTACTTGAATAATAGGCACACAATGCACCTGTACCATCTTGAAAATACCGAATAGTTGTACCCAATTCAGAACTATTAATGACACGTCCACGTACCGTAACAACAGTGCCTGCTGGTTTCGCACGTGCCTCTGAAATCGTAATAAATTGAGCTTTTGAAACACAGCTAAAACTCAAAAGAGCGAATAACAGGGTAAGGTTTTTTTTCATGTTTGATGTATTTAATGAATTTTAAACCCAAAATTAGAAGAAATCGTTGGTTTCATTTGTATAAACAGTAAAAAGTTAGATAAACTTAATTTTAAAAAAATGTAATTGAATTTATCAAATAAAAAAAAATGACTGTACTTTGGACGCTCAAAAGCAAGTTAGTTCGTGTTTTTTTCCGATTATTTTCTAATTTTATATCATAAAAAGTATTCGTTGACAATTTTTGTGATTAAATACTGAGGGGGGTATTTCGTATTGGAAAATTTTGTAAAACTTCCCCATGCTTGTTCTCTTTACGACAAAAATTGTTCAAAACTTAAAAAAGCAACGCAGAATGGCGAAACGTGAAAAACCATATCCTGAATATGAATGTATTGAATATGATTATGGCGATTTAGACCACCGACAATATGAAGGGGTTATATATGCATCGCTCAAATTTACTGACGAAGTAGATGTCACCGTTTATTTTGATTTTAAAGATTTTTTAGATTATCATAAACGCAAAAGAACACCCTTCTATAAGAGTGTTGAAACCCTTTATGGCAAAATGAAAGGTTGGGGCAGTCGGTATTTTGAATTAATCGAACTGATACAAGCCGATAATGATATTGACTTATTTGAACTTTTTGTTCAATATGTTGAGGAAACGGAGGAGGAATTGCTTGAAAAATATGAAACTCGGCGGGAAAGAATCAAAGAAATCAACAAGAGAAAAATACTCTTGCCGCCTGTCGAAGAAAAATTGCCAGAAAAAATAGAGGAAAAAAAGGAAGTAAAAGGGGAACCTGTAACGCCCGTTGAGGAAGAAGATGAGGAAGACGGGGTTATGCCCTATGATCTTGATAGAGAAAAATTTAAAGATTTGCTAAAAGTGGCTTCAAATGACATGTATGAGGCACTAAAAACTCATTTTTTTCCTAAAATGGAATATTTTCAACGCCGTTATCCCAGCAGATGGAAATTGTTGACTGAAAATTTGGAAATATTTTTCCAAAATTTTGAAGACGAAATGCTGCATGAAATGCTCCCGCATCTTGATGATAGCGAATATCGTGAATTTGAAATCAAATACAATTCCCAAAAAGCGGATATGTCAGAAGAAGAAGAACCGCCTACTGCCAGATAATTTTTTAATGGAAAATGGATAGTGGATAAATTGGTTATTATCCGCTATCCATTTTCCATTATCCGCTATCTATTTTCCATTATCCGCTATCCATTTTCCATTTTCCGCTATCCATTTTCCATTTTCTACTATCCATTAATTATGACCTATATTTCAGAAATAAGTTTTCTTTTCAAAAAAGAAATGATGCTCGAATGGCGACAAAAATATGCGCTTGGAGGCATATTATTATACGTCACATCGACGGTTTTTGTCGTGTTTTTATCTTTTGTCAAAGTTTTACCTGATATTTGGAATGCTTTGTTTTGGATAATTTCACTGTTTGCATCTGTCAATGCCGTGGCTAAAAGTTTTGTTCAAGAGAACACAGCGCGTCAATTGTATTATTATCAATTGGCAAATCCGACAGCAGTTATTTTGTCTAAAATATTTTACAATATATTTATGCTTTTATTAATTAACCTATTGACTTTCAGCGTTTTATGTCTGATGGTCGGCAATCCCGTTTTAGATACCCCTCAGTATATTGGGGCAATTGTATTGGGTTCGATTGGTTTTTCTATCACTTTTACTTTTATTTCTGCTATTGCTGGCAAAGCCAATAACTCGGCAACATTAATGGCGATATTGAGTTTCCCAGTCGTTTTGCCCATTTTGATTACACTCATTCGCCTCTCTAAAAACGCCATTGCCGCCAAAGCTTCGACGTGGGCAAGCGATATTCAAACACTCGGCGCTATTGATGCGATATTAATTGCTTTGTGTTTTATTCTCTTTCCTTACCTTTGGCGCGATTAGCTGGTTATTGGTTATCGGTTATTAGGAATTGATAAAATTTGTGAAATTCGTTAATTCGTGGAACGATATTAAAAATTATGAAAAAACACTGGTGGAAAGCGCTAAGCGTCATTTTAATTCTTTATACCATTTTTTTGGGGCTTTACACGCCCTTAAAACCCTCACTTGTTGACGAGGCATTCAAGGCTGTTGAAACGGCGCATGTCGGTCAACCGCTGGTCATTAAAGCAACAGGTTACAATACGTCTTTTACAAAAAGTAAAACCATTAATGGCTGGCTTACGATAGTGGACAGCATCATAGGTAAAGGTGGTTTGCCGCCTGTTTTTCCTATAAAAGCAGGAAAAATTACTGTTATTGACGATACACACCTCGATGTGGCTTTTCAACTACCTGCTACCCTACCCCTCAGTAAAACATTGCAAGAAGCCAATTTGGTACTCGATACGGATGCAGAAGGTTTGTTACTACGGAAAACTGTTGTACAAATTGCGCAAGATAGTATGAATGCGGCATTAGGTAGAACCCTTTGGAATGCCGAAATGGACATTGAACCACGTGCTAAAAAATTTACTTTTCCAAATCTCGAATTTACACGGGAGACGATTCGCAACACTTATTTTCACGTGCCTATGTGGTTTGTGATGTTCACTTTATATGGTTTTGGCTTGTTTTACAGCATCAAATTCTTACGCTCAAAGGACTTGATGAACGACCTAAGAGCCGTTAGTTTTACGCGCACAGGCACTATATTCGGTTTATTGGGACTTTTGACAGGCGGTACATGGGCAAATTTTGCGTGGGGCGAACCTTTTCCAATCAATGAAATCAAATTGTTAATGACATATACAGCTTTAGCCATTTATATGGCTTATTTCATATTGCGCATGTCATTCGATGATTTTGAACGTCGCGCCCGTATTTCAGCCGTATACAGTATCTTTTCTTTTGCTTCATTAATACCATTATTATATGTGATACCAAGATTAGCGCAAAGCAGCAGCCACCCTGGCAACGGCGGCAATTCGTCTATCGCCACCCAAGACATGGACAATACGATGCGGCTCGTCTTTTATCCTGCTTGCATCGGTTGGATACTTTTAGGTTTGTGGATAGCCACATTGGTCGTCAGATTTGAAATTGTTAAGGAAAAAATATTGAGTAAATGAAAAATATGACCCCCTCAGTATAAAACCTATTTTTTAATCAAATGCCACATTTTCATATGAAAAAACTGTTTTTTTTAGCCGTAACAACGATTTTTGCAGCCTGTCAAGTCGGTATGCCGATAACCATTGAACCGCCCAAAAATAATAACACCTACAATGTCGAATACCTATTTGAGCATGAAGGTTGCAAAGTTTATCGGTTTCGTGATCGCGGACAATATGTTTATTTTACAAACTGTAAAGGAGAAGCAATCGTTCCTAGAGATTCATTGCCTACGATTCGCAATTCAACAAATATGAAAAAACAGTAAAAATACTGAGGGGGGGCACTTTCCTCTAAATCTTAAAAAATAAGAATAAAAAATGAAAAAAATATCAATCACAACGATTTTACAACTTTTGATTTTCAATTTATTAATGGCACAATCTACTACACCTATTAACCCCAATCGTGGTATGGGTATGAATGTCGTTATCATGGTTATAGCCATTATCTTTACAGGTATTGTTTTGTATTTGATAAACATTGACAGAAAAGTAAGTCGTTTAGAAAAAGACATAAATAGTCATTAGTCATTGGTCATTGGTCATTGGTCATTGCGTATTACAATGACCAATGACCAATGACCAATGACTAATGACCAATGACCAATGACTAATTATTTTTTACTAACCAAATTATTTTAAATTAAAATTAAAAATGAGCCACGCACCCAATTTATTTTTTGAAAGCGTCAATCAAAATTTTGCCAAAGCCGCCCCTTATACCGGCTTGCCAACGGGTATTCTAGACCAAATTAAAGCCTGTAATACGGTTCTACGGATTCGTTTCCCTGTTCGCATCGGCAACGATGTAGAAGTATTTGAAGCCTATCGCGCCCAACACAGTCATCACCGTATGCCCACAAAAGGTGGTATCCGTTATGCGATGACGGTTGATCAAGAAGAAGTTATGGCACTCGCTGCCCTCATGACGTACAAATGTGCCCTTGTGGATGTCCCTTTTGGCGGCGCAAAAGGCGGTGTCAAAATCAATCCAAAAAACTATACGGTTGACCAATTGGAGCGCATCACACGTCGTTACACCTATGAATTGGTCAATCACAGCATGATTGGACCCGGAAAAGACGTTCCTGCACCCGATTACGGCACCAGTTCGCGCGAAATGGCATGGATCCTCGACACCTATTTATCTATGAATCATGGCGAATTGGATGCCATTGCTTGCGTTACTGGCAAACCTGTTAATATGAACGGCATTAAGGGTCGAGATGAAGCTACGGGGCGTGGTGTATATTATGGTATCCGTGAAGTGGTAAGTATCCAAGAAGACATGGTAAAATTGGGCATGACAACGGGTATGAAAGACAAAAGAATTGTCGTTCAAGGACTTGGAAATGTCGGCTACCACACTGCCCGGATATGCCAAATGGAAGGCGGTTCAAAAATTATTGGCATCGCTGAATATGAAGGTTCGATTTACAATCCCGATGGTTTTGATATAGAAGCACTCGTTGCCCACCTCAAAGCCAATGGAACGATTATGTCTTTCCCTGGCGCACAACCGCTTTCGACACGCATGGATGCTTTGGAATTAGAATGCGATATTTTGATTCCCGCAGCACTTGAAAATCAAATTACGATGGATAATGTGGCGAATATAAAGGCAAGAATCGTCGCAGAAGCTGCTAATGGACCTGTTTCAGCAGAAGCCAGTTCTTACTTGGCTTCAAAAGGGATATGGGTGATTCCTGACATGTATATCAATGCTGGTGGTGTAACGGTCTCTTATTTTGAATGGCTGAAAAACTTATCCCACGTTCGTTTTGGACGTTTGACCAAACGTTTTGAACATAATGCGTTTGATAATATTGTCAGTGCCATTCAAAAATACACCAATTCACCCGTCAGTGAGCGCGATAGAGCATTGTTGACGAAAGGTCCTGATGAAATTGACCTCGTCCGTTCTGGTCTTGAAGAAACAATGATTACGGCTTACCATACCATCCGCGAACAATGGCTCGCCGACCCGCGCATCGAGGATATGAGAACGGCGGCGTTTGTCGTTGCCATCAAAAAAGTAGGCAGTGACTATGCGCAATTGGGCATTTTCCCGTAATGGTTATGGGCGTTTGGGTTAGTAGTGATGCGTAACTAACAAATACCAATCCTTCAATAAGGAATAACCAGTAAGAAACAAAAGGGTGCGGCTTTGTGCGGCACCCTTATTTTTTTGGCTACTTTTGCCATTATTAAAAAAAACAAAAAAACTTTATGAGCAGCAAAAGCGAATGGTTTACCGAATGGTTTGATTCACCTTATTATCACATTCTTTATCAGAATCACAATGAGCAAAGCGCGAAGGATTTCATTGACAATTTATTTCAAAAATTGACCCCTCAGTATGCGACACTTCATCCGACGAGTTATTATAAAATTTTGGATTTAGCGTGTGGAAAAGGACGACACAGCCGATACATGGCTTCAAAAGGTTTTGACGTGACGGGAACAGATTTATCTGAAAACAGCATTCGGTTTGCCCGTCAATTTGAAGCAGAAAATCTTAGTTTCTTTGAACACGATATGCGTAAACCTTTTAGAATCAATTACTTTGATTATATTTTCAATATTTTTACGAGTTTTGGTTATTTCGAAAAAGATGAAGACAATGTGAGGGCTTTGAAGTGTGTACACGATGGTTTGAAAGACGATGGTACTTTTATACTCGATTATTTCAATGCCACTTGGGTGCGTCATGCCATGAAATCAAACTATGAGGAAATTGCGGGCGACATTGTTTTTCATATCCAAAAACACATTGACAATGGTCATATTTACAAAACCATTTCTTTTGTGGGAGAAGCCTTGGAAATTGGTCATAAAATAAAAAAGGACTTCACTTTTCAAGAAAAAGTGCGTTTGTTTACACTGTCTGATTTTGAACAATTATTAGATAAAGCAGACTTAAAAATCGTTGAGAAATACGGTGATTATGAATTGAATCCATTTGATAATCAAACATCTAATCGTTTGATTATCAAAGCCATAAAGAAATAATATGCAACGTTTTTCGACCATATTAGAAAGTATCAACGGTGCGACTTCGCCCATCGTTATAGCACTAGTACCCTTTAATCTTGAATCCATTTTTGGGATTAAAAATCGAGTGGATATTCGTGGAACGATAGACGGACATGCTTTTGAAAGAACGCTTTTACCTTTGGGTGACGGACGACATTATTTTATGCTCAATGCCAAAATATTGAAAGCGATTCGCAAAAAAATGGGCGACGAAGTGTCTATTGAAATTGAAGAAAAAGAACATACGGGCTACAAAGAAGTCGAGTTACCCGATTATTTCTTAATGGAATTAGAAGAAAATCCCATTGCTAAAGCCCAATATCAATTGAGTAATCCATCTATGAAACGTTGGGTTGCTCAATTCGTCACTGAGCCAAAAAGTGCAGATACTAAGGCAAAACGTGTCATAAAAGCCATTGAAGTTTTAGAAAGGCACCATCGTTTGAGAGTTGAAAAAGAAAATGCAAAAAAATGACCCCCTCAGTATAAATCATAAAAATCAAGCAAAATGTATAAATTTCTAACGTTTTTTACGCTTATCTCGATTATTTGCAGTTGTAACAAACCTTTGTCATCAACTGAAAACACCCAAGTTTTAGTCGCTTTTGAAGACACAAATCAAACTTGGGGCTACAAAGACACCAGTGGAAAAATTGTGATACCCCCTCAGTATGCCGCCGTTTTTGAAGACTCGTTTGTAAATGATATTGCTTTTGTTTTTGAGAAAAAATATGCAATGACAGACGAAAGGCATGGCATTATTGCCATTGACAAACAAAATAAGTTTGTTTTAACACCCTTCATTTTCGACAATGGTCCCGACTATGTGCAAGAAGGTCTTTTCAGATTCGTCGAAAAAAGTCAAATGGGCTTTGCAGATGTGAATGGTAAAAAAGTGATTCCTGCTAAATACACTTTTGTCGAAGCTTTTCAAGAAGGTTTTGCTGCTTTTTGTGAAGGTTGCAAAAAAGAAACGATAGATGAACATTGGCGAATGGTGGGCGGCAAATGGGGATTTATGGATAAAAATGGAAAAGTTATCATTGACCCACAATTTCAAGAAGTCACCAATTTCAAAGATGGTGTTGCAGGGGTTATGAAAGATAGTCTAAAATTTAATATTAACCCGAAAGGTGAAACGATAAAATAGAATATGACTTGGGGGTATTTTTCTAACACGAATTGCACGAATTGCACGAATTTCACGAATTATGAGGATTAGCTTAGGCGTATATATCTAAATTTTAGTTTTAAAATACAATTATTTAATTCGTGAAATTCGTGAAATTCGTGTTGGCTAAGCCCTACGCCTTATCTTTATCCAAATTACCACTTTGCACCTTCGTAAAAAGATGTTTAAACCGCAAAAACTGCATTTCAAACCACTCATAACTCGCTGCTGACATCATAAAGGTCATAACAAAAGTTACAAAGTAATAAACCATATTCGACCACCAATTATTAAGATTGGGGTTAAAAAAACGAGCCGCATGTAGCCCAAAGATGATGGCGATGCCGTGCCACATATATATGGAGTATGAAATTTTGCCTAAATAATCGAGCCATTTATTTTCCAAATTGAAGAGACTCTTGGGGTTTGCAGCGAGGTTGAGTATCAAAATAATAAAAAACAAAGCATAAAATTCATGATTGACAAGTGGAACTTCAACGCCAAAAAACATGAGTGACAAAACCGATACTAAGTTAACAATTTGCATCGCAGGCAGAAAAAGTGGACGTAAAACGGCTTGATTATTATTGTATAAAAAATAAGCCCCGATACCGCCGATTGCCATGCAACTAATGCGCAGGAGTGAGAAAAACCTATAAGCCACCGTCATGATTCTTGTTTTTGTCGATGCTTGACTGATGTCAACAGAATGGTCGGCAAACAAGTATAAAATATTGGTTATCAATAAAATAGAAATAACGATTGTTAATAAAACCAATAAATAACGATGCGACCATTTCATCAACCAGGGCCAAATCAAATAGAATTGTTCTTCAATACCAATGCTCCATGTTTGTGCGAGGTAAGGCATATAGTCGTATAAATTGTAAACAACATTTGGAAATAATATGGCATAGAGAAAAACCTTTGTCCCAAATCGGTAATGTACCCCCTCAGTATAACCGGGTATACTGAAGTAAGGAATATGTGGCAAAACGAATAAGCCTAAGATGATTATCAGGTAGTACAAGGGCCAAATTCGCAAGACACGGCGAATATAAAAGGCTTTGACAAAGACAGTTCCGAAGCGTTCTTTTTCAGCAAGAAGCAAATAAGTAATCAAAAAACCACTTAATGTAAAAAATAGGGTTACGCCTAATTCTCCTACGATTTTGATAAAATGCCACCGATAAAAAAGGCTCGGCAAGCCAAAAAACAGCTTTATTTGCTCCAAATGATGGAGAATAACCACAAAAGCAGCTATAAAACGAAGACCATTCAGACTCGGGAAAAAGATTTTGGATGTGCGTCCACTCATATAATGTATGCTTTTTGGTTTATAAGTATGTTTTTGAATTCGGCGACAAAAGTAGATAAACTTTCATTTTTTAACAAATAGTCTAATTTTTGATAACGAAAGTATGTATTTGAGGTTACATTTTTTGACTTCCAACGTCATGGCGAGGAACGAAGCAATCGGTGTAAGTTTAGCAGATTGCTTCGTTCCTCACCATGACATATGGGGTCAAAAATTAAACCTCCGCATCATCTAAATCCTGCTTTATGCGTTGACTCGGCTCCACATAAATCTCAAATTTGATTTTGTCTTTGCCTTTCATGCTTTTCCATTCGACGGCGGCATCATTCAATACAGCGAGAATATTCCAACGTTCATTTTTAGGCTCTTTTGCTAAAAAATGGTCATATTCACGCAAAACAATGTGAATGTCACGGGCTTCAAGCCACGAAAAATCACACAAACAGTCGTACAAAGCATCTAAATTTTTACCAAAATAGGTCGGCAATTTCAGTCCTTTTTGTATTTGTTGATAAAAATCAAGCATTGTTTCAGCCTTTATGCCGTCAATATAAGCAATAACCATGTCGGCATCACGCGTTTTAGGCTCATAAGGTGCTTTTAAAATTTTAAAATTTGACATAACTACAATTTTTAATTGAATGTAATAAGTTCATTGGACTTCGACAAAGGTCTGATAATGGTCATTGGTGTACCATGCTCGATTATCAGAACCTGTGACAAGCCTTTCGACACCCCGATTGACCCCGCCACGCTTGGGATTGACGTCCCATTCTTGATATTTAATTTTATTTCCTGAAACATCCTTAATCGCCAAACGGCGTTCGCGATTTTGAAAATTTCTACCGCCGAAATAACCATACATCGGTTGACCATTTTCACGGACATATTGAAGGATTTTATAAACTTTTAGCGGAATAAGCTCTTT
The DNA here is from genome assembly GCA_043744455.1 of Saprospiraceae bacterium. GTDB lineage: Bacteria > Bacteroidota > Bacteroidia > Chitinophagales > Saprospiraceae > JAAFJT01. Next base: position 20,384 of record JAYTUQ010000341.1, read on the forward strand.
AGCAACATTGGGCGGCGTTTTATCGTCAGTACGACTGTTGCCTGAACGGTTCGGAGCTGTTTTTTGCTCAAGGCGGGATGAGCTTTTAAGGGATTCTTTTTTCTGGCTTTCTCCACAACCCATGAGGTAAAAGCCGACAATAATCAAAAGCGTGCGAACGACATATCTATACATACAATCTCAATTTTCGATATAAAAGTAGAAAAAAAATAATAACGCCCCATTTTTTTAGATATAATCCGTAAGAATTCTAATAAAATACTTTTTTAGGAAACACATCTTATTCTTAATCAATTCTGATATATGGGATTTGTTTGACGTTTTAATCTTCCAATTAAAAGAAAAAGATAATTTTGCGGCTCATTCTATTCATCAATTATTAATACTCGGATACTGAGGGGGTCAAATATGGAACTTAATCAACTGCACAAAATCTATTTTATTGGCATCGGGGGGATTGGCATGTCGGCTTTGGCGCGTTATTTTATGGGGCGTGGCATAGAAGTACATGGCTATGATCGAACGGAAACGGAACTGACGCGCGCCCTCGCATTAGAAGGAATGATTATTCATTACACCGATGATGTGACGTATATTCCTAACAGTGTTGATTTGGTCATCTTTACACCTGCTGTGCCAAAAGACCATTCAGAGCTGCTTTATTTTCAGCAAAACAATACGCCTATTTTGAAGCGGTCAGAGGTTTTGGGGCTCATTTCGAGGAGTATGAAGTGTATTGGTGTAGCAGGAACGCATGGCAAAACGACAACTTCTTGCCTTGTGACACATATATTACGTGTAGGTGGCGTTGATGCGACGGCATTTTTGGGTGGTATTTCCTTGTCTATAGGTTCAAATTTTGTACAAGGCAAATCCGATTGGGTTGTTGTTGAAGCCGATGAGTATGATCGCTCTTTTCTACGTTTGAGTCCTGATATTGCCATTATTAACAGTATGGATCCTGACCATTTGGACATTTATGGCGATGAAAAAACGTTTAGACAAGCGTTTCGAGACTATACTCAAAAAGTAAAACCAGGGGGTCAAGTTTTCAAAAAACAAGGGTTGATACTGAGGGGGTACAAAAATAAGAATGTTCATTGGTCAACTTATGGGTTGAAAAAGGGTGATTATCGGGCTGTGAATTTGAGGGTTGAAAATGGCTTTTTTGTTTTTGATTATAAAAGTCCCAAAGGTGATATTTTGAATATCAAAACAACGCTGCCAGGACAACACAATATCGAAAACGCAACGGCTGCCATTGCCGTAGCGCAATACTTGGGCGTAACAAGCGAAAAAGTGAAAGAAGCTTTGGCAGCTTTTGAAGGCATCAAAAGACGCTTTCAATTTATCTATCAGAATGATAATCAAAGACTTACGTTTATTGATGATTATGCGCACCACCCGACTGAACTCCATGCAGCCATTTTAGCGGCGCGTACTTTATATCCCAATCGTCGGTTAATAGGGATTTTTCAACCACATCTTTTTTCAAGGACGAATGATTTTCAAGATGGTTTTGCTGCCGCATTAGATAAACTTGATGAAACAATTTTGCTCGACATCTACCCTGCTCGGGAGTTACCGATGGCGGGAATTACTTCTGAAATACTATTCAATAAAATGCATAATCCGAATAAAACATTAACCACTAAAGCAAATTTGATGTCTTTATTGCAGAGACATTTGTCATCTTTGGACTTATCAAACACAACTATTTTGACACTTGGTGCAGGTGATATTGATACATTCGTCGCACCTATTTCAGCTTTACTCAATGAATTGACATGAATTTTTCAAAATACGCAAAATACTTTTTTTTCTGGGTTGGATACTTCTTGGTAGCACGTCTAATTTTTGTATTATATCATTTTGACAATACACAAAACATTGGTTTTCAAAATTTTATAAAAATTTTCACAAATGGTATTCGCTTAGATGTGTCGGCGGCGGGGTATTTTTCAGCATTGCCATTTGCATTATTTTCTTTTTCTTTTTTATTTGAAAAGAAAGAAAATTTTGGCGGAGTAATTAAATTTTATACCATTTTCTTCATTCTGATCTGTTCTGGTTTGATTGCCGCAGATTTAGAATTATTCAAAATGTGGGGCTATCGTATTGACGATACATTTTTAAAATATCTTATGTCGCCTAATGAAGCGGCGGCTTCTATAAGTTCCTATCCTATTTTCCTTTTGGTTGCTATTTTTCTTATATTATCTATTGTTTCGATTTATATTTTTAATAATGTAGTCTTAAAAAAAGGCTCAAATACTGAGGGGGTGACAATTGGTGAAACTACGTCAAGTCTAACTAACAAATGGACAAAACGATTTTTGAATTTTCTTTTAGGCATTTTGATAACAACGGCTTTGATATTGCCCATACGTGGCGGCGTGCAACTCGCACCTATTAATCAAAGTGCGGTCTATTTTTCAGATAAACCTTTTGCCAATTATGCGGCGGTCAATCCTTTGTGGAATTTCTTTGTTTCTGTTTTTGAAAAAACAGCAGAGGATAGAAATCCTTATGCTTATCTTTCTGAAAATGAAGCCATTGCAACCCTAAAAGCCTTATTTTCAGATACTTCTAAAACGCAAAAACTATTGCGTAATGACCTATCTCAACCCAATATTATTATCGTAACATATGAAAGTTTGACCGCAAAAGTCATTGAACGATTGGGTGGAGAAAAAGGTATTACGCCCAATTTTGATACATTATCACATGAAGGTGTTTTGTTTTCAAATATTTATGCCACTGGTGATCGGACGGATAAAGGTTTGGTCGGTGTTTTGTCGGGTTATCCTGCGATTCCGCGCGCAAATGTGATGGAAGTGCCTCGTAAATCGGCGCAGCTTCCTATTTTGAGCAAAATACTGAGGGGGGTAAATTACAATACAGGCTTTTATTATGGCGGTGAGGCAGAGTTTGCCAATATGAAATCCTATCTTTTGACGGGTGAATTTTCAAAATTGATTACAAAATCTGATTTCAAAAAAGAGGATTTGAGTAGTAAATGGGGCGCTTTTGACCATGTCCTTTTTGAACGTTTACTCCTTGATTTACAAGACTTTAAACAACCTTTTTTTGTCAATTTGTTAACGCAAAGCAGTCACGAACCTTTTGAAATTCCCAATAGTTGGGGCGAACCTAATTTACCAACTACCAATGATTTAGATGAAAAATTCAGGCGCGTTCATTTTTACAGTGACCAAGCTTTTGGGGCTTTTGTCCGCGAAGCAAAAAAACAGGATTGGTGGAAAAATACCTTAATCATAGTCATTGCTGATCATTCGTCCGTGCATATCGAACCACATGACGACTTTTTTGGCAAATTTCATATTCCAATGTTATGGTTAGGTGGTGCCTTGGCTGTGCGCGATACGATTGTTCCTCATATTGGTTCGCAAGTAGATTTGGCGGCTACTTTATTAGCACAATTAAATGTTAAACATAAAGATTTTTTATGGTCCAGAAATATATTAAGTGCTGAATATCAACCATTTGCCTATTTTGCATTTCAAAATGGTTTTGGTTTTGTCCAAAAAAACAATCGATATGTCTTCGATACTGAGGGGTCATTTTTTATTCAAAAAGAAGGGCAAATTGATAGCTTGGATATTAAAAAAGGAAAAGCATTTTTACAAATGAGTTATCAGGATTATTTAAAAAAATGAGTTTATGAATGATGAATTATGAATTATGAATTTGGTTAACTAAAAAGTCAATTTCTTGTTTTTAGCTAACCAAATTCATAATTCATCATTCATAATTCATCATTCATCATTCATCATTCATCATTCATCATTCATAATTCATAAAATCATTCATCATTCATCACTAAACCATTCAGCACTTCTTATTTTTTTAAAGGGGCTTTTGTAGGTGTCTGAATTTTTATTGTGGGTTGTTGATTGTTGTTATCAAGTGACTGCGGACTTTGAAACTGAACGGCTACTTTATAACCTTTATCAATATTTCTAACCATCGGTTGGAGCATCAATTGCATCACTTCTTGAGCGCGTATTTGCGCTTTTTTGTAAATATCGCTTTGGTCAGCATCATTTCTGAAGGCTTGACGGAGTTTATTGACGTTCTCGTTGAAGTCTTGAGACGTTAAATCGCGCATCAAACCTATGTCTAAATTTTCTACTTTGGGATATACTTCGTGGCTCAAAATCTGGGGCTGTGGTAAGGTGACAATAATCGTTTTGGAACGACTGTCAACCGATACATTAAAATAGTTTTGGAGATTAAAACCGACTTTCATAATGCTCATGGCGACGATTTCTAATTCTGTGGTTGACACATTATAGCCTAAAAGCTTAGAAGAATTTTGAATTTTAACGCCTTTTTTATCTCGAACTTCAATGACGGCTAATTCCGTAATTGCTTTTTCCACCCGTTCCTTCATCATACCATGTGCTTTTGAAAAATCGCTTATCGCTGCTGTTTCTTGTAAGCGTTTGACCATCGGGCGCAACCCCTCAGTAAGCGCGATACCACAAGGCGTTTCAATCGCTTTTCCATTGACCGCTAATTTGCCATCTTGGGTTTTTAGAATTGTGCCGATGATGTTTGTGATGAAAAAACAGGTGTATTTTGATGCCACTTCATTCAACAAATCAACAGCGTTGCTCGATTCATTTTCGTACCATGTTTGATACGCTTTGTTCGTGGTGTCACCGAGACTTATGAAATCGTTGAAATACATTTGCCGAATAGAGGGGTGCATTTTTTTGTATTCATTGACAGCGGCAGCCTTTTGTTGTGGTGTCAAATTCATGCGATTAGCGACGTGAACGACCAAATTGGTGTTAAAATCAAGGATTAATTGGTCAAATTCATTTTTATAACGCTGTGGATTGGATAGGATTTCAAGCGTCTTTTGGTTGTCCAATTGCATTTTGAAATCGGCAGGCACATACGTCACTTGCATCGCCCGTGGTATGTTACTCACGGTGTCGCTATCGCCATTATATGCTTTGTATAACAAGAAACCTGCTCCACAAAGCAATGTAAAAAGCATTAGTTTTTTACCAAAAGTAACTTCTTGTGAGCCCTCAGTACGAGGTCGATTTTGAGGAATAGTCATTGCTAATCATTTTTTTATATATGCTAAATAAATAATATAATCTGTACGCGGTATCGGTGAAATGTTTAATTGTCGGCACATTGTAATCAATTGCCCTCGATGAAATGTTGAGTGATTAAAAGTATGTTGAATCATTTCTCTTACAAGTTGCGTCATTTCTGTTTGTAATGAAATAAGTGAAAAAGTACATTTGTCACGAAAAAAAATGGCAGGTTTGTCTTCAACAAATTGAACCAATGTCTGCGATGTGTTGAGTAACCCCTCAAAAACATCTGTATTGGTGCCCACAAAGTTTTTTGAAGGAAAATCAGTGGGCGAATGTCCATGCAAACGTTCAAGCCATAAAGATTCGGCATCCCAAATATGCAATAAAGTTTTGCGGATAGAAGGAAAACTACTTTCTACATGTTCAGACATGAGCGCATCATCCAGTGAACGGAAAAGTGTTATTAGGTTTTCATTAGCCCAAAGGTTATAACGGGCATATTCGACAAGCATTTGTTTCATAGTTTCAGTCAATATTTTATAAAAAAACGGATTTCCTAATCATTCTTATTCAAAAATACGTTTTTTTTGGTCACCTCTCCCAAAGTTAAATTAATTTTGCGCTATGTTGTATGAACAAACCACCATAAATTGTCGAGGGACTTTACTTGACTTATCTTCACCCGTGGTGATGGGTATCCTGAATGTAACGCCTGATTCTTTTTTTGCCGCCAGCCGTTCACAAGATGTATTAAAGCTTTTGTCAGAAGCCGAAAAACAATTGCATGAAGGTGCAAAAATATTAGATATTGGTGGCATGTCAACCCGTCCAGGCGCAGAAATAATCAATGAAATAACAGAAATGAATCGTATAGTCCCTGCTATTCGAGCGGTTACAAGGGCTTTTCCAGAAGCCATTGTATCCGTTGATACGTTCCGCGCAAATATTGCCCGCGCTTGTGTGGAAGAAGGCGCACACATTGTGAACGATGTATCTGGTGGTCGTTTGGACGACAATATGTTTGCGACAGTGGCTGATTTGAACGTCCCTTACATCTTAATGCACATGAAAGGTACGCCCCAAACGATGCAATCCATGACTCAATACAAGGATATTACTTTAGAAATACTTGATTTTTTCATTGAAAAGGTCGGTTTACTGAGGGGTATAGGTTTGAAAGATATTATTCTGGATGTGGGTTTTGGATTTGCCAAAAATCAGGAACAAAATTTTGAATTATTGCGAAAACTGCACGTTTTCCAGATTCTCGAATGTCCGATTTTAGTCGGTATATCTCGTAAAGGGATGATTTGGAAAACATTAGGCGTTACACCCGCAGAGTCGCTAAATGGCACAACGGCAGCCCATATATTTGCCTTGCAAGGCGGGGCAAAAATCCTTAGAGTACACGACGTCAAGGCAGCTAGCGAGACAATTCGCATTTTTGAGGAAGTTCAAAATACATTAAATATTTCCGAAATATAGTTGTTGTAATGAATTTTTCTAATTAAATTGTATAAAAATTAGAACTATTGTAGAATAATCCATGTAATTTGCAACGCTTTTTTTTTCAAACATACAATTTATCTCTTTATCCAAGACAAATATCCACTCTCCGAGAAAACTTCTCAAGCTTATAAATTTCATTAGGTTTGCCAAACTGGAAAACTTTTTTAGTATATTAATTTTATACTTTTAAAAAATAGACTACCAATTATATTTTATTAATAACTTAATAAAATATAATTGAATTAAATTTATTTTTATATACTTTCACGTTTTTTAATATGCAATGACCAAAAAAAATAACTCATTATTTTGGAATACTTAAGTGAAGATACTATCAAGCGAGCGACTCTGGCTTTCATGAAAACATATTACAAGTTTCGTCCACGTAATGGCGAAACCGTCATTCATTATGATATGATGCACCCGTCAGGTGTTATCGTTGATGGTCAACTCACATTCCTAAAAGAAGATGGGACACCTTTTCTTGCGACTTTTGAAGCGACTTCGACAAGTTCTGTTGATGAAGTTTTATACCGTCTTCAAAATAAACAATTGCGATGGGATGCTGTTGGCGTGGGTTCTGTATTTATGCTTGTTCCCTTTATCATATTATCGATACTTAATAGATGGTCTATTAACCAAACGGGGTGGGTTTTTAGCGTTTTATTGATTATTTCCTTGTTTATTTTAGGTTTTTTAGCATATCAATTTTTTAACCACACTTCTGGTCGTTATCGTTATATTTATGCCATTGAACAATTCAAACAATATCACGCTGACGAACAATGGGTCGCTTTGGGCAATGATGTTTTTACGGATCCAATGGATATAAATTTTGCAGAACTCAAACTGCAATGCGTAAAAAATGGCTTTGGTTTATTGACGGTTGACAAAGAGGATCATGTCAATTTGTTGATTACACCCGCTCGTGAAGAGGTTTTTGGAAAAACAAGGCGGACTTTAAAATTTGAGGAAACACCTATCCTAAATTCAGGGTTAAAAAGATTGCCTTCCGCTATTAGTTTAGAAAGATATGCCCGTCCTTATCTGCATCAGATTGTTATCAGCACTGTTTCATTCATTGTATTGGCAGGGTTGTTTTTTCATTCATGGCAACAACGTCCTATTATTACCATTAGCAATGCAGCAGCCTATCGCGATTCGATGACTCAACGCGGCTCTATGATGGAGCCTACAAAAGAAATGTCCACTGATTTTGTTTATCAACCCGAAGATGTCGTTAAAAATATTCCCAGTTCAAACCTGGATGCGACAACCGTTAGCATGCCACCTTCTGAACCCATAAAAGTGGGTCTATATGTTTTTACGGTTCAAGATGGTTATATTTCTTATGAATGTGAACGACTCGACATGCATGGGACTAAATATGTGGTGCAAGATTTGACTTTCAATAATTTTAACGATGCAAAACGCCGCATAGAACACCTGAAAACTTTTGGGCTCATCGCAAATGCCATTTCTCTCGATTGTACTGTGAACGCATCTTCTAAACGTGACTATTGTGTTTATTATGAAGTCATTTACAACGAAGAGAAAATTGCCAACACCAAGGCAATTGACGTGATAAGGCAACTTGAAAAACTCGGTTTGAATTACGATTTTATTAAAATTCGGACGCTTAATTTCCAAAATTTTTGACATTTGACGTTTGGTAAACTTTAAAAGTTTACCAAACGTATGGCTAAATCACACCCCCTCAGTAACTTATGCCTTTTATTGAAAAAATCAACATACCATCCACCTGCTCGTTTCCGCAATATGCATATTAATACAATCCCCCAATACGGTGGTCATCTTGGCTTTATGCCATTTGATACTTAGGGGTATCTTTGGACGGAAAATCGTGCTGTTCAGTTTGTTATGAACCCATAATTTGTTGTTTAAGCATTTATATTTAATTGAAAATAATTTGCCTAATTTACTATCTGTCATTTACTTATATGCATTGATTTAGATTATCCATTTTCCGTTATCCATTAATTATATTTATTTTCCGACAAACTCCCTTTCGACAATTTCATCTTTGACCACAAACAGCGGTCTGCCTTTGACTTGAAAGAAAATGCGCAACAAATACTCGCCCATGATGCCCATAAAAAACAATTGGATGCCACTAAAAAACACGATGATAAATATGGTTGCCGTGAAACCTTGTGGCACGTTATTGAAAAATAATTTTCTGTAAATACTGTAAATAAGATAGACCAATGAAGCAAAAACAGCAGAATAACCCACCCGTTTTATAAGTTTTATAGGAAATTCAGAAAAATTAAAAATGCCATCATATGCCAATTGCAACAACTTTCTGAAACTGTATTTTGATTCGCCTGCTGCCCGTTCCGAACGTTCATAATCTATCCCTATTTGTTCAAAACCAATCCATGACCTTATGCCTCTCATATAACGGCTTTCTTCGGGCATCTGATTCATAACATCCACAACGCGGCGGGACATAAAACAGAAATCACCTGAATCCAAAGGAATATCAATATAAGAAATGGATTTCAAAAGACGATAAAAAGCCAAATAAGCGGTCTTCTTAAAGACATTCTCCTTGCGTTTGGTTCTTACTGCGTAAACGACATCATAACCTTCTTTATACTTTTCATAAAATGCAGTTAACAACTCTGGCGGGTCTTGCAAATCTCCATCAATGACCATGACCCCAATTGTACCTCGCGCTTTGGCAAGTCCTGCGGACAAGGCAATTTGATGTCCATAATTACGAGCTAAGAAAATACAATGATAGCGTTTGTCCATCAAAGCCACTTGTTGCATCAATGCTGCCGTCTCGTCGCGGCTGCCATCATTGACTAAAACGACTTCAATACTGAGGGGGGTCACATCCATCAAAGTATTGAGCCTTTTGATTAAAGAAGGGATAGATTCTTTCTCATTGTAAAGTGGCGCAACAATAGAAATATCAATTAAATGTTCATTCCTCATTTTGTCATTTTGTCATTGGTCATTTTGTCATTGGTCATTTTGTCATTGGTCATTTTGTCATTGGTCATTTTGTCATTTGTCATTTTGTCATTTGTCATTTTGTCATTGGTCATTTTGTCATTGGTCATTTTGTCATTTTATAAGTTTAATTAATGACAAAATGACTATTGACAAATGACAAAATGACAAATGACAAAATGACCAATGCCAAAATGAATACCTATTCATTTTTTGATGGTCCGATTGATTTTATATAAGCATTTAGTAAATGGTGCATAAGTTCAAGTTGTTTTATTATTTCATCAGCCTTTTCAAGTGAAATAAGTCCCCTTCTTTTAGATTTCGAAATCCAATCAAAAGTTTCTAAAAGTGAACCTCGACTGTAATAACAAAAGAGTTTATTCTCTTTATAATGAAATCTACCATAACCTTCGGCGATATTAGCACTGATAGAATCTGCACTTCTAACCATTTGCTTTCCAATTGTATCTTTTGAAAAATACTGCCAAGCAACGGTCTCATCCCAAATTTTATCGGAGATTTCATTGGCTAAATTATAAATTCTAAGTTCAGTTAGTTTGCTCATAATAGTTTATTTAATAATTAAAAAATAGGTTATTTGTCATTTGTCATTTGTCATTTGTCAATGGTCATTTAGTCATTTTGTCATTTTGTCAATGGTCATTTAGTCATTTGTCAATGGTCATTTAGTCATTTTGTCATTGGTCATTTTGTCATTGCAACCTACTATTGACAAATGACTAAATGACTAAATGACTAAATGACAAAATGACTAAATGACTAAATGACAAATGACTAAATGACTAAATGACAAATGACTAAATGACAAATGACCAATGACTAAATGACTAATTATCATTCATAAGCTCAACGGCTCTGCGGTTAAAATTGCGTTGTACGCCACCGTTGCCATCAATCAAACTGCCTGTCTGTTCATTGGGTACACCTTTATAAAGTTCCGTAACCCAACGCGGGTTATTGGTTTCACCACGACAAGTAGAATGTAATTGGCGATAACCATTGACAACTAAATTCGGATTATAGAATAAAAACTTGATGTTGGTTTGTTGTGTTTTTTCAACTTTATTATAAACCCATATTTCATACGGTGGTGCACTCATTTCATTTTCAACGGTGATAATATCATTGGGACGACCATATTTGAGATATATACGCCCCCGGTCGGTGTCAAAACCGTAACCAAAACCAGAGTTATACATTCTGTCAACCGCTTTCACAACCTTCAGGTATTCATCGTAGGCTTCTTTGGGCAGATTAGGGCTTATTTTTGCAAAATATTGAAATAGATAACGCCGTTGTGCCATTAAATCTTTTGTTTTCAACATCTCATTAATCACGACCACATCCATTTCAGGCACTTTCATAATGATTGATTTTAAAGCATAACGCAAATCATTCTCTTGTAGTTGACCGACAAATTCAGAACTCAACGCATTGACTGTTAACGTATCAACTTTTATTTCTAAATTCGGATTACTGCGTTGAAACATGACTTCTTTTTCACTCAATAGCTCATTAGCGCGGTTGCGAATACTGACGACAAGGCGATAATTGCCAGATGTAAGGCTCGAAATGTCTAATTGCATTAAATTGACTATAAAAGCGGCGGGTTTCTTTCGTTTGTGAGCAATCAATAAAGGTCTATCTGTCGGTTGACCAAACAGTTTTTGAACGGAATAACTGACTAAGAAATCATCTCCTATGGCTTTATCTGTATTATAAACTTCATTAAAAAAAATAAGCGTCGAATGGGTCTTATCATAAAAGTTGAAAGGTAAGGCTTCCATAAAGTAACCATGCTTCACTCGTGCGACCCCCTCAGTAGTATCGGGTTTTATGTAGTCCAAAAGCTGTATGTCGCTTTGCCTAAGCATATCTTCGACATAATCGACGTTGATGGCAGACTTGTAGGTAATTGTGTTTCCCGCTTTATTCATATCCTTGAGCGTGATTTCGATATCGTATGCACCATTGGCAAGGGCGTAACGTCTTATATCTTCAAAATTGATTGGTTTTAACCGCTTTGGGCTCTTCATAGCAAATTTATCAAACTGCATAATTTGCCCTTTTTGCTTAAAAAAAATACCAATTTCTATGCTTGCTTGCGTCTCCGTTGTGTCTAATTGAACCCATTCGACGGTTTTGCCTACGATGTAAATATTGAATTCGATATAATTTTCTTTTATGCCTTTATAACTGGCATGTGTAATACTTGCGTCTAAGGCAAATGCTTGTATTTGGACAAAAAAAAAGAAGAAAATGACGGTGTATATAGACTTTTTCATGTAGCAAAAAAATGGATAGTTGATAATGGATGGTGGAAAAGGAATAATTATTATCCATTTTTCCACTATCCATTATCCGTTATTAACTATTTAACTGGATGTAAAACCAATTTGAAATCGTAACCACGCAACTCTGTTGTCATTTCAAGCGATGTATCAGAAAGGTTTATGACTTCAAACTCAACGCTGGGATTAGATTTTTTAATGATTTTGGAATCTTTGAATAAAAACGGTGTTGTTTCGGGTTGTGTTGCTTCGTTAAAGTTGGTTGTGACGTTTTTCTCATCAAATTGAAAATACATACCTTCCAACATGGGCGCAGGTTGTCCATTTAGTTCTGCATATTTCATTTCCCAACGTCCATTTAGGTTAACTTTTTTATTGGAATCAGAAAGGCAGCTTGTGATAAAGATTGTATTTAACAATAAAAGACCTGCTGTGAGCTTTACTACTTTCATATTGAATGATGTATGATTTGACAATGTTTGTTTTTGTTTAAACAACACAAAGCTAAATGAGTTTTTGAATTTTTCTGTTTGCATAGTGTTTTAATCGAACAAAGGCGACCTTTTTAGATGCCTGACGCATGCGTACCAAATTCGATTGTCTCGTTTTAATCGAACAAAGGCGACCTTTTTAGCCGCCTTTGTCTCTCTTTTGTTCATTTATACTGAGGGGGTCAATTGTTGGTGGTTGTATCTTTCTTAACAGGTTTCTTTTTGAATGGATCCCATTTATCCAATTTGTCTTTGACTTGATCCACTTGCGTTTTCACTTTTTCATTTGATCCCGCTTTTTCTAAGGATTTGTCCAACAACTCACCTGCCTTTGTGCCCACAGCTTCACCTGCTTTCTTTTTCGCTTCTTCAATAGCTTTAGCTTTCGCTTCTTCGATTTGACGATTGGCAACGTTACGGACAGAATCCATCGCCTTATCAGCTGCTGCCTTTGCTATCGTTTTACCTTTTTCAATTTCTTCATTCGCTCTTGTCATGATAGAGTCTTTTGCTTTGTCAACAGCCGCATTAATCGCCCCTTTTGCCGCATCTTCAAGTGTTGCTTGACCATCGCCTGACATTAATTTCATCGTGACTTTTGGTTGCAACATCGAACCTGTCATATTAAACAACACATTGACAAATTCAGAGTTTTTTATGTTCACACCATATTTAGCGGCTTGTGCTGTGATCTCATTGAAGGCTGAACCAGCTGCCGCACCCACTGCATTGGACTCCAACTTCTTTCGTGGCACACGCGTTTTGATGGTATAATTCATCTCATTGGTTAAACTATGCGTACCGCCAATCGTAAACTTGATGTCTTTAATCATTTTATCAAATTCATTGACTTTTACAGCGCCGTCTTTGATTTCAAACCAATTCTTTGTATCTTTTACATCTAAGTTTTTCAATTCAGCGATGTTCAGCTTATTAGCTATCTCTTCTAAGGGTTTGAATCCACTGATAAAACCTTGTACTGTTTGAATAAAACCAGCAGCATTGAGCGTACTAAAATCGGGCACAAGGTCTTTGCCAAGCACGCCGCCCATATCTAAATTAGTATTGAACTTACCTGTTAAATATTGTCCAATAGGTGCGAGTTTTTGAAAGGTATTGAACGTATTAAAAGCTTGTTTGAAATCAATACCTTTCATGTCATAAGCCAATTTGAACTTCGGTTTGGCTGCGTCTTGCGTATTATAACCGCCTTTGATGTTGATACGACCACCCAATGTATTGGCAGAAGCATCTTCAAACTTAACCTCTTCATCTTTGACGACTAATTTACCCGTTACATTGGTCATGTCCATATTGGTATAGATAACACGTTTCATATTGGCATTAATGGTAAGGTCAATATTTTTAGGTACAAGCAACGGTTCTGTCGCTGCATTCACCACTTTTGAATTCACAGGAGCTGGTGTAGCCGTCATAAACTGATTTAAATCCATCATGTTGGAATTTAAATTCAAATTTCCACCTAATAGTTTATTATCAAACATCCAATCAAACACGCCTAAGACTGTACCATTGCCAGATATATCGGAATTACCAATCTGCGTTTGAAAATTATTGATGACAAACTTATTGGGTGTGAAATGTCCCGACGCTGCTGTGTTTTGAATGTCGTATTTTTCATACACCAATTTATTGACTTTACCATCAACATTAAAGTCAAAACGATCAAAGGGACGTTCTGCTTTATCAACTGGAGCCGTTTTTACTGAGGGGGCAGCTACTTCCCCTTTGGGGGCTGGGGGGCTAAGCCATTCATTTGCATCTATGAGGTTCGAGGCAAATTTCACATTGCCTGTCATTGTTTTTGTTGTTGAGAAAAATGCTAAAATATTGTCAATGTTGCCCGATGCTTGAATATCAGACCGACCGAGTTTAGCCACAAAATTGCCCACATCAACCGAGTTTGGCGTAAAATTCATCGCTAAATTGTTGATGAATACTGTTGGATATCCTTTTGCTTGAACGTTCATATTGTTTATACCCAATATGCCATTCATATTCACTTTCTCGTACTGTTTTGTCTCAATATAGGACATCAAAGTCTTTACGGTTACGTCTGCATTGATGATACCTGATAAGTTTTGAACGCTTTCAAGTGGCAATACTTTTGTCAATTCACTCAAATTAATCGTGCCTTTTGCTTTCAAATCCACATCAGGGTCTGACACAGGCGTTCTCAACTTTAAAACAGCATCAAAAGGGTTGTTACCCAGTTTCATATGGAAATTAGGTACGTCTACTTCCAAACTATTAAAATCAGAATTTGGTAACGCAACAGACACATTCGTATTAATGTCCGTTCCGCCCATCGGCAAGGAAGGATATTGGAATGTCCCGTTTTGAACAGCTAAATTGATTTTAAACGCTGGATACTGAGGGGTCGGTTTCGCTTCTGAATTGTAAGTGCCTTTCACAAAACCATCAAAATTAAAAGTTCCCGTCGCTTTCATGCTGCTGTAATCCTTTGTGTAAGCCGCAGGAATGATACTGAGGAAATCTTTGAAATTATTGGACGGCGCTTTAAATGTCATGTCCATCAAAATATCATCGTCTTTCAGTTGTGTCCAACCATCAAGAGACAATTTCAAAGCATTGATGATGGCATCTGTATTTTTTAAGGTAAACTTCATATTTTTCATGTCGGCATTGACGATTGTTTTTATCTCCGCATGTGCGTTACTCAAATACGTCATACTGCCATAACTCATCGTTGTCGAATCACTCACCGTTTCTGTATCTAAATCATATACATCTGCTGTCATTTCGCCAGAACCCGAGTGATTTATGTTTCGGAGAGCCAAATAGAAGGCTAATGCCTTATCATCATAGATTAATGTGCCTTTATTGACCGCATAATGTGACAAACTCAACTTAAAATTCGACGGTTCAGAAGTTGTTTCCGTGGGTTTTGTGATATCATAGTTCGCTTGTCCATCGCTCATCGCCACAATATTGATAAATGGTTTGTCGAGATACACAGAGTTGACTTCATACGGATTCCCGCCACGCCACACTGACCAAAAGTTGAGTGCTAAATCCAACCCCTCAGTATGCAGAAGCGTTATACCGTCAAAAGTCCCGACGCCTTTGACATCTAATCCCTCTAATCGAACTGATATTTTTGGAAAATGACGCAGAAAAGAGATGTCCACGTCTGTAAAATCCACTTTGGCGTTCAACTCCTTATTGATGCCTTCTTTCACTTTGGCAACGATGGTATCTTTAAAGAAAAAAGGTGCTGCAATAGCTGCCGCCAATAGAACAACAAGCGTTATTCCCGTGATTTGTAATCCTTTTTTGAGCGCAATTAGTAATGCCATGATTATATTTTTTTAATTTTTTTTGTTTCAAGTCTTCGAATATGTATACCTATAAGAGTATCACAATTCTGGGATTCCATATCATTTAAACGTTAAATAAATGAAAAGTCATTCATTCAGACGTCAAAATTTTGTTAAAAGTTTCATTTGCGGGCTTACAAGCTTTTTTTTCTCCATCTAAAGATAGAGGCAATGGATACATGTACCATAAAGTGCTTTAGGGTACTTGTATCCATTGCCTCTTTATGGTGCTTTAGGGTACTTGTATCCATTGCCTCCATCTTCAGATGGAAGGCTGTTTGTGTTTATCTTTTTTCTCCATCTAAAGATGGAGGCAATGGATACATGTTTAAGGCATTTAAGGTCATTGAAGAGAATTGTTCAACTGTTTTTAAATGAAAAAATAATCACACTTTATTAAGGCGAAACGTTTGTACGTCTCAAACACAAAATAAATATATGTCAAAAGCGTTTTTTTTTGGCATCCAACTTTTAAATATAGAAACCTAAATCACGTTACAAACCGATTATGAAGCAATCAATCTTCTACGCCATTCTCTTTTCTCTTGTTTTTTTGTCCAATACCATCAGTCAAACGGCGGTAAACATCGTCGGTGCATTGGGTTTTTGTCCCAACGAAACAGCGACCATCACCACAGACAGCGTTTTCAACCGTTATTTATGGTCAACAAACGAAACAACACGCAGCATAACCGTTTCTCGTGCAGGTTCTTACAGCATTGCCGCCATTAATACTCTTGGCGATACATTGAGAGACACCGTTTTTATTGCTGCTTTTGCATTACCGACGCCTACTATTGGCGGTACACTTTATATATGTCCCAATAGACCGACTTCAGTGTTTGTGCAACAGACCAATTATCGCAATTATGTGTGGTCAACAGCCGACACGACACGTTCAATATCCGTCAGCAATCCTGGTTCATACAGTGTGTCTGTTGTAGATCAAAACGGCTGCCGCAATACAGCATCGACTACCATCAGCAATGGCGCGCCCACCGCTTTGCCTTTGCCCGATACTGTCAAAATATGTGAAGGCGATACAGCCGTTTTGGATGCCACAGCAACAAATGCGATGCGTTATTTTTGGAATAATGAGGACACAACGGCGATGATTACTGTCCGAACAGGCGGTATGTACAATGTGATTGTCAGCAATGGGCAATGTGTGAGTTACGATACAACTTTAGTGATACTGTTACCTCGTCCGATGCTCGATTTAGGTAAAGATAGGGTTTTATGCAACAAAGACACTTTAATACTGAGGGGTCCTCAAAACGCTCTTTTTACCTATCGGTGGCACGATGGCTCGACGCTGTCTACATTTAAGGCTTTTGATGAAGGCATTTATTCATTGAGTGTCAACTTTGGGAATTGTCGGGTCAGTGATACCATTTCCATAAAGGTGTTTAATAAAAAACAAGGACTCGTTTTGGACTCTATCATCTGCAATACGTCCTATCGCATTATGCCCAATATAGAAGGTACAGAGCAATATCGTTGGACAAATGGCTCTACCAATGACTATTTGGACATCACTAAAACAGGTACATATCAAGTATTGGCGTATAACGGGCGTTGTTATGCCAACTTGTCGTATAAATTAACTTTTTTGACAAAGCCCAATACCCAATTTGTCCGTGATACGATTGTCTGTCTTGATTTTGGTGCAAATCACCTCGACCTTAACGCCGCATGGGCGCATGCACAGTATAAATGGAGTACGGGCGATACGACCCCTTCGATAACGGTAACGAAATCTGGGCTTTATTTTGTCGCGCTCTCTAATGCTTGTGGGGCTTGGTGGACGAGTACAACCGTTAATTTCAAACCTTGTTACACTTCTTTCATTCCCAATGCATTTTCACCCAACGAAGATGGCGTAAACGAGACTTTTCGCATCTTTCCTGCTTCCGATGTTACTAAGATTCACACCTTCAAAGTCTTTGACCGTTGGGGACAATTGGTTTTCGTTGCCAATGATTTCCTGCCCATCGATGCCGAAAGCCACGCATGGGATGGCAAAATGAAAGGACGCGCCCTTAATCCTGATGTATTTGTGTATTATATCGAAATTGAAACAAAAAAAGGCGAAGTCTTTGTTCAAAGAGGTGATGTGACGTTGCTGCGATGAATAGTTTGTGACCATAAAAACAAAAGGCATGTGCGCTGTGTGGCACATACCTTTTGTTTTTATGGTTACTAAAATACAAAAAAAGCGACCCCCTCAGTAAAAAAGGGCGTCGCTTCAAACATTTGTAAAAAAAACAAAACTTTCAACTTTTTAGTAACACATAAAAAATAACTTATCACATTTTTAATTTAACACAACTATATGCTTTATGGTACATGTTGTATCCATTGCCTCCATCTTTAGATGGAGAGCTGTTTGTGTTTATCTTTTTTCTCCATCTAAAGATGGAGGCAATGGATACAACATGTACCATAAAGTATATAGTTCTGAAAAAAAATAAAAAACCTATGCCATTTCCGTCTACTATACCTAATACTCTGCTTTCTTTTGCAAAAAAAAAGCAAAATGACCTAAGCCAACGCTTTCAAAGTGACATTTAACCTCGAAATTATACCTGATTTAGCTTCTTTATCTGTCAATATAAGCGTTTCGTAACTTTCAGCTTTGAAAATGATGTTGCATTTATCACCATTCGGATTAAATATTTCGTAACGACCATTCTTATCACATTCAACGGGTTTATCAAGACCCTCAATCATCACAATAGCGTTGCTGATGGGCTTATCGTTGGCGACATCTGTGATTTTGCCTGAAAAACCTGACGGCTTTACACCCCGCACCGAAGTCAAAATAGTTGTCCAAACGAACTTTTGTGCCGATGCTTTATCTTTTACAAACACAATTAGACCATCGTTCAGCATTGCCATAACCCTTATTTTGAGGTCATTATTGGCAATAATTTTTGCTTCTGTGGCGTTGGTTATCGCCGCATTCTGGTTTTTCCAAGATTCGTACAACGTTGTAAATGATGTTTGCTTTGTTTCAAGACGCGTCAAAAAAGAATCGGGCATATACCCTTTTTCAGATAAGGTGGCGCGATATGTTTTAGCAAACGGAATCATTGCCGAAAACAAACCTGCCACATCAGTCCAGTTGCCATTGCTTAATTTTTCGGCAAAGGTCTGACCCATTTCGGTGTACATGGCTTCACAAATTGTTTTGTCTGTACCAAATGCTTCTGATACGTAACCTTTCAGATGTTTATAAAATGCTGCAACATCCGTTTTTTCAATCACTAACTCTTTGCGCAAATCTTTGATGGGTGCCGTTCGCGCTTCATGGTCATCCATGCCTTCGACGACGCTGATGCGTGTCAAATTTTCGCTGATAAATGTCGCATGATACTTATTTTTGTATTCCGTAAAATGGGTAAGATACTGTTGACAGAGCAACCACGCATTGCGACAAGTGGTGTATAACTCGGGTTGTGAACAGTTGTAGTTCGATAAAACCATAATATAAATTGTTTTTAAAAAAATTATAAAAGCAAAATGAAAATCATTCTATGGTTAAAGTGTTTATTTTCCTTTGTTTAACACCTACTTTCCTTTGGTTTAGCACTTACATACCACTGTTTAACACCTACTTCTCTTCAGTTTAGCACTTACGTACCACTGTTTAACACCTACTTTCCTTTGGTTTAGCACTTACGTACCACTGTTTAACACCTATTTTCCTTTGGTTTAGCATTTACGTGCAACGGTTTAACACCTATTTTCCTTTGATTTAGCATTTACGTGCAACGGTTTAACACCTACTTTACTTCGGTTTAGCATTTACGTGCCATGGTTTAACACCTACTTTCCTTTGGTTTAGCACTTACGTGCAATGGTTTAACACTTAATTTTTGCGTGTGTAACGCATTTGTTATGCTTATAAAGTACTATTACGATACACTAATTTTAGATGTTTCAAAATTTTATAATTATTTTTTGAAAATATTGAAATAATTTCAACCGATAGGTATAACGCACCACAATATTTTGATGCGCTACACACTGTATATGAGTTTTTCGATTAATTTTGTGGTGTCGTGGGACATAGAAAAAATAAAATTTTTCTGTTCAAAGCACCCCCTCAGTATAATTATTTTACAATCATTACATAAACAATCTATTATCTATTATGAAAATTTTATTCCAATTAAGCACTTTAGTGCTATTAGTTTGCTTGTTGCAGGGATGTTCCCCAACAGTGTACACATCACCCAATTTTAATACCGTAAAAAGGTCGCACAAAGTCGTCGCTTTGTTACCTTTTGATGTGACCATCACCATGAAAAAGCTGCCAAAGGACGTGACAATGGCACAAATTAAAATGGATGAAGAGAAGACGGCTTACACAGCACAAGGTCATGCTTACACTTATCTGTTAAAAGAAATGGGTAGAGACAAGTACACCGTTGATTTTCAAGACGTTGACAAAACCAATGCCTTGTTGAAACAAAATTCGCTCAATTATGAAGCCTTAAAAGCTAAAACCAAAGACGAAATAGCTAAAGTATTAGGCGTTGATGCTGTGATATCGGGCAAAATCATCATGGAAAAGCCGATGAATGAAGGCGCGGCTATTGCAGTTGGTCTTTTATTGGGCGTTTGGGGAAATACCAACAGGATTACAACCGCTTTAACGGTTCATGATGGTAAAGACGGCAAATTGTTGTGGAAATATGATTGGGAAGCAAGCGGTTCTGTCGGCAGTAGCACTGAAAATTTGACAAAACAATTGATGCGCAATGTGTCTAAGAATTTTCCGTACAAGAAAGATTAGTTTAGGGTTAGCATCTTATAAGTAAGTATCGGATATTTTTAAAATATCCGATACTTATGAGATAGAACTATATACTTCATGGTACATGTATCCATTGCCTCCATCTTTAGATGGAGAAAAAAGATAAACACAAACAGCCCTCCATCTGAAGATGGAGGCAATGGATACATGTACTATAAAGCAATGGATACAAATGGATACATGTACAATAAAGCAATGGATACATGTCATAAAGTATATAGTTCCGTTTTTTCATCTAAAAAACAGGCTCAACATCGCCTACTTTGAAATCAGTTTTAGGTTTTCCTTCAAAATGATTGCCATCAAGTTCCCGTTCAGACATTAAGATGCGGATATCATCTTCTATGCCCCGTGTACTACCACCACTGCTTGGCGTTGTTGTAGACGTATAAGTTGGGTCAGTAACACCTTTGATGACACGTGCCCAATCGAAAGCGGGTCCAATATCCATTTTATCTTTTCGATAATTGATGTGCGAGACGATGCCTTTGAAGGTCACGACTTGCGAAGTGGGTATATAGCGCACCGATTCAGGTAAAAAGGCACGTGGAATATTGTATTTAGCTGTCAGATAACGCAACAATATGATGAGTGCGTCATACTGTTCATCAGTAAAGGCACAAAAGTAGCTGTATTTGTCACCATCATTGCCAAAAGGTTTATCGAGTTTGATGTATTGGTCAGTGTCATTGATGGTGCAATACGCTTCGTCGTAGCCATTGATGAGTTCGGAGCCTTTTAACTTCAAAGGACCGTAGTTTGAGAGTTCAATAGCGACACTTTTGCGACTCGCTTCTTTGTGGTCTTGAATATTATTGGGTCCAATATTGAATGCCCAATAATCGGGACTGAATAAACGATAAATACCACCATCGCGCGACACAACTAAAGGGACTGAAACAGTTTTGTCGTCTCTCATTAATGTCGTTAAGTCTCCTTGAATGTTCCCCTCAGTAAAATGTAAGACAATTTGGGTTTTAGGATACTCTTGAGTATAAAAAAAACTTTGTTTGCTCTTTTGCGGCGCTACCTTTATGACTTGCATCATCAACGAAGGTTCGCCTTTGACAGACACAAGGGCGGGCATGTCGATGTCAAATGCACCATTCACGCCATCTTTGCGCATCATAAACTCTCTTTGAGTTACTTGTTCAAATTTTTTCATACGGTAATAAAGTTTTTATAAATTTATAAAATGATATAGATATGGCTGCGGACATTTATTATTGAATGTGCAACAAAGCTATACAAAACAATGAAATAAAAAAGCACATAATGAATAAAAAATGGAAATACCCCCCTCAGTTTAAAAGCACGTATCGGATACTTTTAAAGTATCCGATACGTAACTCCTCCACTAAAATTGTCAAAGAACCAAGTAAGAAAAATTACCTAAACCGTTTAAACACAGTTGTTAGTCTAACCTTCTATTATTTTCAACACACCAACACCCGATTTATGGGTAAAAAAACCTTTTTTTGCAGTTCTCCTTAAAAAAGAAGTGTAGTCACTTTCATTATTAACAAAAATAAGTATGTTTTCAAAAATTAAAAACGATTTACCATCGAGTATCGTCGTCTTTTTAGTCGCTTTACCTTTATGTTTAGGCGTAGCATTAGCCAGTGGTGCCCCACTTTTATCTGGTGTCATCTCTGGAATGATTGGCGGATTAGTTGTCGGCTTTCTCAGTCAATCCCACACCAGCGTCAGTGGACCTGCGGCGGGTTTAACAGCCGTTGTCTTGGCAGCCATAACGCAACTGGGCAGCTTTGATGTCTTTTTATTAGCCGTTGTGATTGCTGGGGTCATGCAATTGATAGCAGGAATATTAAAAAGTGGCTTCATTGCCAACTATATTCCATCAAATGTCATCAAAGGTTTATTGGCAGCCATTGGTATCATCTTGATTTTAAAGCAAATACCACATGCTGTCGGTCTCGATAGAAATATAGAAGATGATTTCACGTTTTTTCAAAAAGATGGACAAAACACATTTTCTGAATTGCTCAGTATATTCGATTTTTTCTCTTGGGGTGCGATTATTATTTCCATTTTGTCCGTCATTGTCATGGTCAATTGGGACAAAACACCGATGAAGAACGTGAAATTTTTTCCTCCCTCTCTATTTGTTGTCATTTTGGGCGTTAGTTTGAATGCTTTGTTTCAGATTTACTTTCCTACTTTGACCATTTCACAGGAACATTTGGTCAATATGCCAAAATTTGAGGGCTTTTTACAGATGATTATTCTTCCTGATTTTAGCAGCATTGGCAACATACAAGTGTGGACAGTGGCATTTACGATAGCCGTTGTGGCATCAATCGAAACGTTACTCAATCTTGAAGCAGTTGAAAACATTGATCCGCACAAACGTCAAGCCTCACCGAATAGAGAATTGGTAGCACAGGGTGTTGGCAATATTTTTTCGGGCTTAATCGGCGGTATTCCGTTAACATCTGTTATCGTTAGAAGTTCCGTCAACATCAATTCGGGTGCTGAAACCAAATTATCGACCATTCTGCATGGGGTTTTCCTATTGGTGAGCGTTGTATTGCTTGCACCCATCTTGAATTTAATTCCATTGGCATCATTAGCCATCATACTTTTATTGACAGGGTATAAATTAGCCAAAATTTCTTTGTTCAAGAGTATGTATAAGAAAGGTTTGAATCAATTTATTCCTTTTGTTGCAACTATAGTCGCGATTGTTTTCACCGATTTGTTGATTGGTGTTTTGATTGGTTTAGCCGTTAGTATTTTTTACCTATTGAAAAGCAATTACAAAAATCCATTTGTACTTGAACATGAAACCCTACACATAGGTGAAACGATGCGCATGGAATTACCCAATCAAGTATCTTTTTTAAACAAAGCCACCATAAAAGATACTTTGTGGGCAGTGCCAAAAGATTCTATGGTTATTATTGACGCAACCCATTCAGATTTTATTGACAATGATGTTTTAGAGATTTTTGAAGATTTTAAAACAACAGTTGCAAAAGAAAAAGGTATTAAGCTGAATCTCATAGGTTTGAATGAAAATTATGTCCTTAACGACCACATTCAGTTTGTCAATGTTTTAGACAAAGCCACACAAGAGAAATTAGAACCAACTGAAATCCTACAAATCTTAAAAAATGGCAACAATCGTTTTGTTAAAGGTAATAGGAATGAAAAATACTTAATACATCAAGTCAATGCAACGTCCTTTGGACAAAATCCTTTTGCCATCTTTTTAAGTTGTATTGACAGCCGCACAACCACTGAACATATATTTGACTTAGGTTTAGGCGATATTTTCAGCATTCGTATAGCTGGTAATATACTTAATGAAGACATCTTGGGCAGTATGGAGTTTGGTATCTACGAAGTAGGCGTTAAGTTAGTTGTCGTATTGGGTCATACCAAATGTGGGGCGATAACAGGCGCATGCAACCATGTAAAATTAGGCAGTTTGACGAAACTATTGGATAAAGTACAACCCGCAATTGAAAGCGAAACAACTGTTTTAGAAAATAGAACAGGTGCAAATCCAGTATTTGTCAATAAAGTTGCTGTTCAAAACGTACATTTGACCATAGAACGCATCAGACAAGAAAGTTCAATCATCGCCGAATATGAAAAGGCAGGAAAAGTAAAAATTGTTGGCGGTCTTTATGATGTTGAAACGGGGATTGTAGAATTTTATGAATAATACCCCCCCTCAGTCATGCTTTTAGCTTGATGAAGCCAAAGGCATCATATATTGGGCTAAAAAACATAGATGCGGGATATTTTATACATTCGAGTGTTGATTAGTTATGTTTGCGTCTCATAAGTATCGGATATTTTAAAAATATCCGATACTTGACTATAATCAATCAACACTCGAATGTATAAAATATCTTGCATCTAATTTCTAATTTCTAATTTTAAAAATTTCACTCATTTAATTTCTAATTCAGTATTCCTTACAATTAAACAATTTTATGAAAATACTTAAAAAATTAAGTCTAATGCTACTCTTCATGTCATTTGTGTTACAAATGAACGCAAAGGACGGCTATTTTTGGGGTGCTAATGGACATCGTGTCGTTGGAGAAATCGCCAATTCATACCTTAATAACAAAGCAAAAAGAAATATTTGCAAAATTTTAGGCAATGAATCCATAGCCATTAGCAGCAATTGGGCAGATTTTATCAAATCAGATACCACGATGAAATATTTAGATCCTTGGCATTATATCAATATTAAGTCAGGTTTAGATTACAGTGCATTTGAGGCTTATTTGAAAACCGACACCATTACAGATGCTTATTCCAAAATTAATTTTTTGATTAAAGAGTTGAAAAACAAAAACTTGGCGCAAGATAAAAAGCAAATGTACCTCCGTTTGCTTATTCATATTGTGGGGGATATACATCAACCGATGCACACAGGTCGTGCAGAAGACTTAGGTGGTAACCGCGTCAGAGTTATGTGGTTCAACGAACCCACAAATTTGCACAGTGTTTGGGATGATAAGTTGATAGAATTTCAAAAATTGAGCTATACAGAATACACAAAGAACATCAATCACGCTAATAAAACCCTTAGAAAAGAATGGCAAAACCAACCGATGTCTTTATGGTTGTTTGAGTCCTATCAATTAGCCGATAAAATTTATGCAGGTATCACGCAGCCAGACCAAAAGTTGAGTTATCGCTACAATTATGATTATATAGACATGGTCAATAAGCAATTATTAAAAGGCGGCGTGCGTTTAGCGGGTTTGTTAAACGATATTTTTGGATAAAAAGATATTAATGTTGGGAATAACTGCATAAAATCAATGATTTCAATATTTCAGTCTTGCCATTGTCAAACCACAGCGTTTATACTGAGGGGGTAAGCTGTGCGTGATGATGGAAACTTTAGTGCATAGAATTACCGCCCGTATAAATAAAGTAATTATTGGTACAAAAATTATGTGATTAGAGGTTAATAAAATTAGCTTTTATTAATTTATATTTACAAATGAATATTCACAATAGCTCATTTAAAAACAAACAATGTGATTGTTGCAAATCATTTGGTAAATCTTAACTGCATTTATTTTTTGAGGAGATTAAAGCAGAATCTATTATGTCCTCCTAGTGAAGACTTATTCCTAATCGAGCGGTAGTAGAGGTTACCTATATTCATGAAAGAAAACATAACAGAATACCATTTTCTTTCTGGTGGAGGAGAAATGGGTAAACTGATTAGAGCAAAAGACTGGAGCAAAACGCCATTGGGTGACCCAGAATATTGGCCCCAAAGTCTAAAAACGATGGTTTCTGTCATGCTTGACAATCCATTTGGCATGTAAGCATGTGCTATCCAGACAAAAGATAGAAGTCAACGAAGAGAAACTGAACATTGTCATCAATGCGAGTGAATTGGGCATGTGGGAATACAATTTAAAAACAAAAGATTTTATTTATTCCGAACGCTTTGTGGAAATATTAGGTTTTTCAAGGCGAAAAAAATTGAACCATTCTACCTTTCTTTCAAAGGTTCATCCTGATGATTTAATTGTCAGAAATGAAGCATTTTTAAAATCTCATGAAACAGGTTTTCTCAACTATAGAGCCCGAGTTGTATGGAGCGACAAATCCATTCATTGGGTTGAAGCAAAGGGTAAAGTTTTTTTTAATTCAAATAATGAACCCGAGCGTTAATCTAAGGAAATAGTATTTAAAAGTATCAGATTGGTCATGCCCTTACACAGATTTTTTACAGAAACTAAAATTATAATTTAATTCAATTTATAAGTTATGAAAACACGTTATCCAGTACTGTTATTTTTGATTTTGGTCTGGTCATTCATAAGCTGTGTGAACACCACCAAAACCACAGAAACGCGTCAGAAAAAAAGTAATTTAATCATCACAGGTGCTGACCAAACGGAAAAATATATCAAAGACCTCAACAACAAAAGAGTGGCAGTTTTGGCAAATCCCACAACGATTATTGGAAATAAACATCTGGTTGATAGCCTTATGTCAAGGGGTATTAATATCGTAAAAGCCTTTGGTCCCGAACATGGTTTTAGAGGTAATGCCAGTAATGGTGCAAAAGTAGCCGACGAAAAAGACCCCGCCACGGGCATAAAAATTATTTCTCTGTATGGTGCCAAAAGAAAACCATCTGCTGAAGACCTTGCCGATGTGGATGTCATGATTTTCGATATTCAAGACGTGGGCTGTCGGTTCTACACCTACATCAATGTACTGAGGGATGTCATGGAAGGTTGCGCTGAAAACAATAAAGAACTCATCATATTAGACCGACCCAACCCAAATGGCTATCTCGTTGATGGACCAGTGTTAGATATGCGTCTGAAATCAGGTATTGGACAATTTCCCATTCCCATTGCTCACGGTATGACCATTGCAGAATTTGCACAAATGATTAATGGTGAAGGCTGGTTGGAGAACAAAATGACTTGCAAATTAAAGATTGTACCTGTTGCCAATTATAACCACGATATGCTCTATACCCTACCCGTCAAACCGTCACCCAACCTCAATACGCAGCAAAGCATCATGCTCTACCCTTCTATGTGCTTGTTTGAAGGAGCAAAACTGAACTATGGGCGGGGTACGATGTTTCCTTTCACCGTTTTAGGCAGTCCTGCCTTTAAAGATAAGTTTAGTTTTTCTTTTACCCCCGTCAGTATTCCTGGCATGAGCGAGTCACCCATACACGTCAATGAAGTGTGTTACGGTATAGATTTAAGGAACTATGACATCAGTCAACTCGTAAAAAGTAAGAGAATCAATATCCAATGGATGATTGACATGTATCAAGCATTTCCCCATAAAGAGGCATTTTTTGATAGAAGTTATAGCAAACAAATGGGCAACATTGACGGTTTAGCAGGTGTTTATGATTTCAAAAAACAAATCATTGCAGGGACGCCTGTGGCAGATATTCAAAAATCTTGGGAACCTGCACTGTCAAATTATAAGGAAATGAGGAAGAAATATTTGCTTTATAAGTAGTTATTGGTCATTGGTCATTGGTCATTCATTGGTCATTGGTTACCAGTAGCCAATGACCAATGAATGACCAATGACCAATAACTATTCTTACCGCGTCCGTTTCGTTTTATTGTTTTTATAATCTTGAAAAATAAACTCACCCAAACCTTGTAGGCTGCTGTAAAATGCCTTGCCATTATTGGCTTTTGTAAATTCATCAACAAAATTTTGCAAATAAGGGTCGCGAGCAATCATAAAGGTCGTGATAGGCACATTCAGTTTACGACATTGTGCAGCAAGGGCAAGTGTACGCGCAATGATTTTTCTATCCAAACCCCAAGAGTTTTTGTAGTATTGTTTCCCTTTTTTGATACACGTGGGTTTACCATCCGTAATCATAAAGATTTGTTTGTTCGGATTACGGCGGCGTTTCAGTAAGTCCATCGCCAATTCCAAACCTGCAACGGTGTTCGTATGGTAAGGACCCACTTCAAGATAGGGCAAATCCTTCACTTCAACTTGCCAAGCATCGTCACCAAACACCACAATATCCAAAGTATCTTTTGGATAACGCGTTTGGATTAATTCCGCCAAAGCCATTGCCACACGTTTTGCTGGCGTGATGCGGTCTTCACCATATAATATCATGGAATGCGAAATATCAATCATCATCACCGTTGACATTTGGCTTTGACTGAAGGTTTCATACACCTCAAGGTCTTCATTTGCCAACTGAAAATTGTCTAATCCATGATTGATTTGCGCGTTGCGAATGGTATTTGTCACAGCTAAATTTTCTAAAGGGTCGCCAAATTCATAAGGCTTTACGTCACTTGTAAACTCATCGCCCCGTCCACCAAAATCGGTTGAATGGCTGCCACGTTTAGCCTTTTTCATGTTGCCAAAAATATCTTCTAAGGCTTTTTGCCGCAAACCCATTTCCATCTTTGCGGTTAAGCGAAAACCACCCCCCTCAGTATTTTCAGGCTTCATATAGCCTTTATCCATCAAATCCTGTACAAAATCACCGATACCATATTCGGGAGTCGTTAAGTTATACTCTTTATCGAGTTGCGTCAACCACGCCAAAGCCTCTTGCACATCGCCAGAGGTGAACATCAAAAGTTCTTGAAATATTTTGAATAAACGCTCGAAAGGAGTTCCTTCTTCGGGTAATGGCACATATTCAGAAAAGCGATATCCTTTATTTGACATTTTATTTTAGTTATTAGTAACTGGAAATTGGTTAATTGACGTCGTCACTTTTTATAGCCTAAGTAACTAAACTTTAAGTAAAGCATATAGTTTATGTTCAACAATTAAATTGGACAACGAAATTACATGCTTTCATACAAACCTTCGCCATTGTGTCAACAAATCTTTTGTTTTACTTATATCCCTACCCCTCAGTATATTATAAGACGTTTGGATTTTTAGGTTTCCTGACATCACAACACTGCATCAACTTATCGTAGTCGGGCGTATCAGATGCCATTTTATGAATATGTTGATCTTTTACCTCGCCTTTGTACAACATGAAAGTACCAGGCATTTGGAAACTATCGCCTAAGTGTTTACCCATTTCATTGCCATATTTAGCTTGATTTGAAAAACCTCGAATCCATGTTTGCAATCCAAATAATTGTGTAAAACTACCTTTTACCAAACCAAATGCCGAATAATACCGACAATCGGGATCGCTGACATGTGCAACACCTGATAGGGTATATTTCTTGAAATACGTTTCAGCAACATCATTTTCTGCCATGTGAACAAAAATTAATTGTGTACCCGCTTCCGATAATTCTTTACGTTTTTTTGAAAGCTCACTCATAGCTTGACGACAAAATTGACAGCCAAAGTGACGCAAAAAAACAAGCATTATGGGTTTATTTTTGGATAATTCTAATACATTTTGACCCGTTTGAGTGGTCATTAAGGAAATTACATCGTTATCTACTTTTGTCATAATATTCATTTAATGTTAAAAACAGCATTTCACTGTCTTTGTTTTAAAAAAAAGCCGTCGAAGTAAAAATACTTCGACGGCTTTTGTATTCAATATTAAGAAAACCTACGAGCCTTTTTTAATATTTATTGCTGCCGCCTTTTGTGTTTCTGCCAATTTATTGAACAGTGGAACATACATATCGAGCGTTTTTTTCAATTTAGCGATTTGCTTATCAATATTAGGCACAATATCTTTTTCTGACTCAAAAGTAGACTGCGTAGGTTTTGTATCTGCGGAAGCTGCCGCAGATGCGAGATTTGCCAATTTATTGTTCAATTTAATGGGCAAAGCCAATAAATCTTGAAATGCCTTCGCCTTGTGTTGAATCAATTCATCTTCAATCTGTTGTAAACTATCGAGCATCGGCTTAGAGACTTTTTCTATTTCTTTTTTGAACGTAGAATCCGTTACAGAAGCCATGTAGTCGTTTATTTGCTTACGTGTGGCACGTAAATCATTGACCGTTTTGTGCGTTTCGCTCAATTTGTCACGGACTTTTATTTGAAATTTGGCACTTTCAACCAAATCAGCATCTGTTGCATCAATACGTGGGTCTTTACGAATCATAAAGTCTTGTTTACCAATCACTTCATCGCCCACAAGCATCTCAACAAAGTATTTTCCAGGAGGTACTTTTGGTCCAACCACGCTACCAGCCCACAATAAAGCGGGTGGGTCGGTATCAATGGCATCAGCCAAACGCATATCCCAAAGGAAAGTATTCAAACCCGCATCAGCTGCCGCAACACCTGGACGTTGAATGGTTTCTTTTTGATAAAAATCCTTATTTATCTCAATCGCCTTGCCCTTTTTGTCTTTTTTGCTTGAATAAGTGATAATAGAATCCCCATCCGCAGAAATAAAACGCAATTGGACTTCCTCTTTTGGCTTTTCTTTGAAAAAGTAATTGACAAAAACGGCATTGGGTGCATTTTCGCCTACTTGTGCATCAGCATTTGAGATACCGCCTCCGCCCACACGCCAAGCATCTTCGGGCTTCATCAACGCTGATTGTTTGCTCAATACTGAGGGGTCTTTCATCATAGCATAAACAGGTTCTAAATTGTCTAATATCCAAAACGCACGGCCATGTGTTGCCACACAAAGGTCGCGTTCTGTTTTGTGAATCTGTAAATCATGAATCGGTGACAAGGGCAAATTGCCTTGTAACTGCTGCCAATTAGCACCGTCATTGAACGAAACAAATAAGCCAATCTCTGTTCCTGCATACAGCAAACCTTTATAGTTAGGGTCTTCACGAATGACACGGCAGTAAGCATTGTCAGGCAACCCCTCAGTAATTTTAGTCCAAGTTTTACCAAAATCCTTTGTTTTAAACAAATAAGGCTTCGTGTCATCCAGTTTGTAACGCGTTGCCGCCAAATAAGCCGTTCCTGCATCATATTTTGAAGGTTCAATGATGCTCATCAAAGCCCAATCAGGCAAACCTGCAACAGTTAGTTTTGACCAATTCTTACCCGCATCTTTTGAAATTTGCAAATAACCATCGTCCGTTCCTGCCCACATTAAACCCTTTTGAATAGGTGATTCTTCAAAAGTAAAAATGGTTGCAAAGGTCTCCGCACCCGTATTGTCTTTTGTAATTTCACCCCCAGAAGAACCCGTCGTTTTAGGGTCATTGCGGGTCAAATCAGGGCTAATAATGTCCCATGAATGACCACTATTTGTCGTTTTATGTACATATTGAGACGTTGCATAAAGCACTTTTGAGTCATGTGGACTCCAAACAAGCGGGTAAGTCCATTGAAAGCGATACTTCATTTCGTTCGCACCAGCACCTAAATAAATCACAGGATTGGGCGTAACACTCTGCGTTTGACCATTTTTAACGTTGAGTTTTTCCATTTCACCCATATAATTGCCCCCATAAATGATGTCGCTGTTGGTCGGGTCAGAAACAATATAACCCGATTCGCCACCCGCTACAACTTCCCAATTTTTATTCGTTAAAGCGTACCCCTCAGTATTTCGCGATTGGATTCGTATGGCTGAATTGTCTTGTTGTGCCCCATACAAGTGATATGGGAAATCCTTGTCTAAAGAAATATGATAAAATTGCGAAGTAGGCAAATCCAATTCCGTAAAC
The DNA here is from genome assembly GCA_043744455.1 of Saprospiraceae bacterium. Lineage (GTDB taxonomy): Bacteria > Bacteroidota > Bacteroidia > Chitinophagales > Saprospiraceae > JAAFJT01. The sequence goes on from JAYTUQ010000341.1 coordinate 52,060, forward strand.
GTCCGTCCTTTGGTGAAAGTGACTTCTGCACCACCATCGTCACCTAATATAAATATGTCTGGATTCTTAGGATTTATCCAAATATCATGACAATCACCATGTCCCACTTGAATATTTCGAGACGTTTTGCCACCATCGCCTGTATACCAAAATCCAACATTTAAGACGTATAAACCATCATGATTGCCTGGGTCAGCGGCTATTTCAGAAAAATACCAAGGGCGTTGTCGCAGGTTTTTGTCGGTATTGACTTGTGCCCACGTTTCGCCGCCATCATCACTTTTATAAATGCCACCGTTTTTGTTTTCAACCATTGCCCACACACGTTTGCCGTCAAAATACGACACTGCGAATTCAATTTTTCCTAAAATACCCACAGGCAATCCCGGTTTTTTAGAAATATTCGTCCAAGTTGTACCACCATCCGTTGATTTATACATGCCCGAACCTTCGCCGCCACTCGACATTTGGTAATTATTTCGATAACATTCCCATAGAGAGGCATATATAATAGCGGGATTTGTTGGGTCAAGAACCACATCTATCGCGCCCGTTTTATTATTCGTTGGCGCAAGGACTTTCTGCCACGTCAAACCACCGTCCGTTGTGCGAAAAATGCCTCTGTCTTCTGCGTCCATGGACTTATCAACACGTCCATAAGGATTGCCAAGGGCTGCGACATAAACAATATTTGCATCGCGTGGATGAACAACTAAACGACCAATACCCCACGACTTTTTTAGACCCATATGTTTCCAAGATTTTCCCGCATCTGTTGATTTATAAACCCCATCGCCAAATGAGATATTACCACGGATTTCAGTCTCACCCATACCGACGTAAATCACATTGGGATCAGAAGGTGCCACACAAATAGAGCCAACACTCGAACTTGTAAACGTAGAATCCGAAATCGGATGCCATTTCATACCTCCGTCCGTTGTTTTCCAAACCCCACCACCGACAGCACCGAAATAATAAGTCAAAGGCTGGTCAGCATGACCTGCAACGGCAAGACTGCGACCACCGCGATAGGGACCAACATTACGCCATTTCAGATTTTTGAGCATGGAATTGTCATTTGGTTTTTTTGTACTTACTTGGTTCTGAGCGACCCCCTCAGTATTATTGATTAAAAAAACACCAAAACATACCCAAAAGAGTATTGAAAATTTTTTCATTGATACATTAGTTTGAATTAGATGAATAGTTTTTCTTTGTAGAAGGGGGAAAGTTAACATTTTGATGTATTCTCTCGATAGCAATTGCGGTATTTTTTGCCGAATTATTATAAGTGATTGATTGCGGACAAGGTATAGTAGACGGAAATGGAATAAGTTTTTGCTTTTTTTTT
>JAYTUQ010000342.1:0-18615 GCA_043744455.1 Saprospiraceae bacterium
AAAAACTCCGACACTTTTTGAAGCGCCGGAGTCCAATGAAAAACATAAAAATACCCCTATTTGTCGTTTTCTCTTTATCTTCAATTTCTTTTGAGGTGTCAAGTTATTGAAGCGTATGTTTAATTAGTCTTCTCTTTTATAATTTTAATTTTTCGTTTTGCTTTGTAAAGCAGCTCACTGCTTATAGTTTGTATTTTTTCAAATATAATGCCATAAATCAAATAGGCTTTTTTTTATGTCATTTTTAAAGCAAAAAACCACTAAACCATTAAAAATGCTCAATTTCCGTTCTTATCTAAACAAGGATTATGCCGAACTCGAAGTGATGATTTTAGAACTGTATGCAGACGATAAAGCCACTACGGTTGGTCTCATCTCAATTGAAAACATCAAAAAGACGGTTGCGACCTTCCTGACTGACCCCTCAGTATTAGACATCATTATTTTTGTTTTTGAGGAAAAAATAGTCGGCTACACGATTTTAACATGGTTTTGGAGCAATGAATTTGGCGGAAAAATGGTTCAAATCGATGAGCTTTTGGTTAAGGAATCGTACAGGAACAAAGGGTTTTCTACTGCTTTTTTCAAAAGCCTATTTGCTAAAAAGCGATACAACGAAGTCGGTTATTTGTTGGAAGTAGGCATTTGCAAAGCTGATTCTGCTCGATTATATGAGCGTTTGGGTTTTCAAGCGTTTAAAACGAAACATATGTTTAGACTCAGTTAACAATTATACTTTTTTGAAAGTGGTTTGCCTAAGCCTATGTTTAAAAATAAATACATTCAGCAAATTGATTTAGGCAAACTATTTTCTTTTGGTATAAACCTTAAATAGCCTTAAATGCCTTATATACCTTAAACGGTTAAAAATGTAGTTTTTTTACCATATTAGGCATTTAAGGAACTTAAGGAGTTTAAGATAACAAATAAAAATTTGAAAATAAATCCATTCGGCAAATTGATTTAGGCAGACTATTTTCTTATTAATCCCGAATTCACGTTCCATTACTAAACACCATACACTTATTTTCCCAAATACCCCCCTCAGTATTTTGATAAAAAAAGGCGTGCTTCTTGGTGAAAGAAACACGCCTTAAAAGTATTTTTATGTTTTTATTATTGAAAACGAATTAGTTAGACAACATAACGGGCATAACGAGCATCAAAATATCTTCGCCCGCAATTGGCTCGACGGGACGCATAATACCTGCACGCGTCGGTGTTGATAGTTCAATCTGAATGTCGTCACCTTCCATAACACCCAACATTTCTACAAGAAATTTGGCATTGAAACCAATTGTCATTGTACCTGTTCCGTCATAGCTGCACGCCAATTGCTCAGTTGCTTCGTTTGAGAAATCAAGGTCTTGGGCTGAAACGGTGAGGCTCTTATCGTTGATGTTTAGAACAACTTGATTGGTCGTTTTATTGGCATAAATCGCAATACGTTTCAAGGAGTTTTGGAAATCTGTTCTTACGACCGTCACTTTGTTTGGATTGTCAATTGGAATAACCGCATTGTAATCAGGATAACGCGCGTCAATCAAACGACAAACCAAATTGACGTTCGGAAAATTAAAAAAAGCATTCGATTTATTATAAGAAATACGAACTTCATCATTTTGTGGCAAAGCGTTTTTCAGCAGGTTCAAGGCTTTTTTAGGCACAATGAACGAAGTTGCTTCATCACTTTTAACATCTATAAAAGAATAACGCACCAATTTATGTGCATCAGTTGCCACAAAAGTCAATTTGTCGTTGTCAACTTGAAAGTAAACACCTGTCATTGCAGGACGCAATTCGTCATTGGAGGTGGCAAACAAGGTTTTATTGATGCCTTGTGCCAATGTGCTGCTTGGAATTGTGATAAAAGTATCGCCTTCCGCTTGTGGAATACTTGGAAAGTCATCGCTGTTTTCACCTGCCAATTTATATTTACCATAGGCAGACGTGATTTCGATGCTGAAATTATTCTCATTGATGCTAAAAGTAATCGGTTGTTGCGGCAGAGCTTTGAGCGTATCCATCAAAATTTTGGCAGGTACAGCAATCGAACCATCTGAATCACTCATCACATCCAACTCCGTTGAGATACTCGTTTCGAGGTCTGTCGCGGCAATCATGAGTTTATTGTCTTGAATCGTAAAGAGAAAATCTTCAAGAATGGGCAAAACGGGGTTTGAACCGATAGCACCTCCTGCGATTTGTAATTGTTTCAATAAGTCGGAAGACGAAACGCTGAATTTCATACGTTGATAGTTATTAATCGTTAAAGTTATTCGTTAAATGGATGCTTGGGCTGTATTATTATTTCCCAACAGTATATTTTTAAAGAGCGGAACAAATTTAGGTCAAAATCACCATTTTGTATCCATAATCTGCTAACAAAATGTGGATAACTTCTGTGAAAAACAGAGGGCTGCAAAAGGCTTACGATTTTGTAGAACAGTATATTTTAATTAAAATTATTGATGTCTTTTTTTCAAAGCGGTCAAAACTTCTTCTAATTTGATATCCTTTGCCGCTAATAAAACGAGGTAATGAAACATCAAATCGGCTGCTTCGCCAAGGAACAAATCTCGGTTGTCGTCTTTGGCTTCAATGACGAGTTCGACAGCTTCTTCACCGACTTTTTGTGCAATTTTGTTGATGCCTTTTTGGAATAAAGAATTGGTATAACTCTTAGTTATGGTGGGGTCTTCTGCTTTGCGGCTGTGAATAACAGATTCGAGATAGGTCAAAAAGTCTGTGCCTGCAAAGTCATTATTTTCTTGCCAACAAGTATCCGCACCTGTGTGGCAAGTCGGACCATCGGGGTTTGCTTTTATTAACAAAGTATCACCGTCACAATCGGCTTTAATATCTACAACATTGAGGAAATTGGAAGACGTTTCGCCTTTTGTCCACAACCGTTGTTTTGAACGACTGAAAAACGTCACGACCCCCTCAGTAAGGGTCTTTTGTAAGGCTTCTGTGTTCATGTATCCAAGCATCAAAACGTGTTTGGTGGCAGCATCTTGAACAATTACGGGCAACAAACCATCGGCTGATTTGCTAAAATCAAGGCTTTTTATGTCAAAATTCATATTTATTGTATTTGAGGGGCGAAGTTAATGCGTTAAAAAGGTGTCGTTAACCAATGTTTTGTTTTTTTTGCAAAAAAGTGTTTTTATGTTTAAAATTCAACGTGAACTTGTGTCAAGTTTTAAACTTGACGCAAATTGTTTCTTGTTTATCATCCTCCTGTTGACCGCTTGCGGCAAGGAAAAAATGACCGTTGTTTGGCAGAAACAAGCGAGTAAGGTTACTTTTGACCTACAGGCTGTTCATTTCGATGATGCACTAAACGGTATAATATGTGGCGGCAACACGTGGACAAGTGGTTTTATTTTGCGGACGCGCAATGGTGGCATAACTTGGCAAACAGATAGTTTGTTGAATAAAGGTTTTTATGGCTTAGGGACGGAGGGGGACAAAACGTGGATAATTGGCAACAGCGGTCATGTGTTTGAATTTACAAAAAAAGATACGTCTTTTCGTTGGGTGGGCGAGCCACTCGATGCATGGTTTCGAGACGTAGCTGTACGGGGCAATACAGGTATTATGGTGGCTGGACAGGCTTGGCAAATTGGCAAATTGGTGCGTTTTGATGTCAAAACAGGTCAAAAAATGCAATTGGATACCTTTCCACAAGCCTTAACATCTGTTTGTTTTTCTGATGATTCGACGGTGCATGTGGTCGGTTATGGCTTAGTTTTGCGGTCAACAGATGCGGGTAAAACTTGGACCGTACAAGCTAAATTGATGGGCGATTTTTTCCAATCTATCTGCTTTCCTTCAGCAAAAATAGGTTATATCGTCGGTCAAAACGGCGGTATTTTGAAAACAACGGATGCTGGTGCGTCGTGGTTTTACCTCAAAAAAAGTAAAAATATAGGTAATCCACGTTTTCGAGCCGTTTTTTTCAGCGATATACTGAGGGGGTGGATTTGTGGCGAAGAGGGCGTTTTGTGGCGTACAGTGGATGGTGGCAATTCATGGAAAGAAGTTGAAGGATTGCCGAATGTTGATTTTTATGACGTTTTTGCTTTTGATACTGAGGGGGTGCTTGTGGGCAATAAGGGTCACATTATTAAGTTTGGGTTTTAAAATATGTTTTTATTTCGCAAATGTGTTCTATTTGAAATAACAAAATTTTTTTGTTACATTTTTTATTTTAAAAAAATATAAAATATCGGTTTGAAGCACGCATCGTAATTTCTTTCTTATTATAAAACGCATTATAAAAAAAATAAGCTTATGAAAAATCTAACGCCTAATTTGATGGTAAATGACGATAATGCTGCAAGACCGAAGAACGCTTGTTGAAGATATACCAGAGTTCGCGGACAAGCAAATCGGCGGGACTATGACGCTTTATATCCATGTAGAAGATGTTCGGGGTTTATCAAAACGATGACGCGCTCATTTGCGATGACAGCGGAAGGTAAGAATCGAATAAAAAAAGATTGAAGCAGTCAAAAAATAGAACATCGGCGAGGCTTTGTCTGTTTTAGATGTAATTGATATGTCATTCAAGGCGTTGTCCAATAATGTAATTATTATGTTTATAGATGCAAAACGCTAAATTAATATATTTATAGGCATGTAATCCGATTTTTGCGGACATTTGTGGCAAAAAAATTAATTAAAAATATGATAACAGAACAAGACAAAAAATTCATGCGCGAAGCCATTGCTCAATCATTTGAAGGCATGAGACGCGGTGACGGTGGTCCCTTCGGTTGCGTAATTGTGAAAAATGGTGAAATAATAGGGCGGGGCAACAACCGCGTTTTGATGAACAATGACCCAACGGCGCACGCTGAAGTGACAGCTATTAGAGACGCTTGTCAGAATATTCAACATTTTCAATTGGAAGGTTGCATTGTTTATACATCATGCGAGCCATGTCCGATGTGCCTCGGTGCGATTTATTGGGCAAGACCAGAGCGCATCGTTTATGCTTGTACGCGCGAAGATGCCGCGGAAATTGATTTTGACGATGAATTTTTATACGGTGAATTTACAAAACCGATGTCTGAACGACTGATTCCGATTGAACCGCTCCTACGAGAAGAAGGTTTGGCTGCTTTTCGAGAGTGGAAAAGTAAACAGGATAAAACGCTTTATTAGTGGATAATGGAAAGTGGATAATGTTAAAATTATCCATTATCCATTATCCACTTTCCATTATCCATTATCCACTTTCCATTATCCACTTTCTCTCATTTATAAAAGACCTTTCCCATTTTCACTCGCCCGTCTTGGTCTTCAAGTCGATACATATAAACGCCTGATTGTAATCCATGACGTTCGATGTCAAACATCTGCCCGACAATCAAATTTTGTTGTTGAACAATGCGTCCTAAAACATCAAAAAGCGTAAAATTTGACCGATATACTGAGGGGGGCATTTTAAAAGTCAATTTGTCAGTTGCAGGATTTGGAAAAACACTCACGCCTTCTATTTCAGTTATCTCTTTCGCTTTCGCAAGTCCCGTTGTATCGCTGGTGTACATGGCAATCATGACCTGCATTTCGTCGTCGCTTGTCGGTCCGAATATCACACCTGAGGATCCATTGTTTTTCCAAGTGGCTTCATGTGTAAATCCTGTTGACATAGATAATGGGTTGAGTGGTAAGAAATAACGCATAGGAATATGTTGATAATCATAATTCGGCGCAGGGCAACCTGGTATGCCGCCTGGGCATGACGCATCGTAAAACAGTTCACCATCTGACCCGTCAGTATTGCGGCGGAAAACTTTATAGCCCGTACCATATTTATGTGTGTGCCCAACAACTGCCCATAGGAATATTTTACCCATAGCGTTGTTGGTAATAGGCTGACGAAACGACACTGTTTGATTGTTGTTTGGTATGAAAATAAAGGTATTGGGTATCAAAACCGTCTTCATTTCCTGCCTTGCCGTCCCGAGTGGCTGCGTGTAGATGTTTAAAAACGCCTCTGCTTTATAGACGTGCGCCGACGAATAATTAATGTAGTGCGAATTGAGGTCAAGTACCCGATTTTTTTCCCAAATAAATGCTGTTTTAGGCGGCAATTTTAAGTCTAAACGCTCTTGTACGGCTGAAACGAGGTTGATATTGCTGTGATTGGCATTCAAACGCAAACCCGCAGGAATATTTGTCGCATCTGTCGGTTTATTGAAATTATAAATAAGAAAATGGTGAGACGAACTTGAAATAATATGGTCAATGCGGTTCACTTCCATATCAGAAGCCATATTGAGTTCCCATTTTTGATAATATTCCAATTCTTTGCCCACTTGCCCGTTGGGTGCAAGGAAAAAAGGACCCATTTTGATTTGAAAACCCTCTGCAGCCGCAGGAGCCGTCGGTGGTACGTTAAAAGCCGCTAAGGCTTTGCCAACGGTATCATAGTACGCTCGAATGCGGTTGTCGGGTATGATAGCCGTCTTATTAGCACCATAGAGAATCCATTGACGGATGATTTCTTTTTCCACTTTTGTCAAGGCAGCGCCTTCTTTGGGCATTGAACTGCCTTCTGCGGCGGTCAATGAGGGATAATACGTATCAAAATCGCCATTAATTTTGTGAAACAAAAAAGATTTATCTACTCGCCCGGGATAGACACGTTTGTGCCCTTTGCTGGATGCTGTGGTGTTGGTGGGCGTAACATTCACGAGGGCATTAAAAACGGCACCAGATTTGTCAGTGCCAGTCCCTTCAAGGTCGAGTCCGCCTGATTTTGTGGTATTAGAATGGCAGGTTGGTGCACATTTCGTTTGAAATATGCTGTAAACTTTTGTAAAGGCAACAGATTGACCCCTCAGTAAAAATGGTAAAATTAAAGGTAAAACAAGTAAAAGTAGCTTTTTATTCATGTCATTGTTTTTTAATAAAAAAGTGAAGTTAAGTTTATTTTAAATAACTGGAAAAAATTTAACACATTCGTTTTCGTTGAGGAAGATAGAATGTAACCACATTTCAATTGCAATTCAGCCATACTTTTTTTATAAGCATTTATGACAACCCAAAAGCTAAAATTTTTTATCTTTACATATAAAAAGTTATATGTTTTCACAAATAATTGATAATCATTCTCTTAAAAAATAACTAAATTTAATCTACTAAATTTCAAGAATAAAATGAGCGACTTTTCTTACGTAGCTAATGCGCATCCGCAATATATCGAGGGTCTTTACAATGAATATTTGAAAGACCCCAATTCAGTTGACCCATCTTGGTCGCTGTTTTTCAGAGGGTTTGATTATTCTGCCGACAACAAGGGTAATGGCGCATCGAATGGCAAAACAGCCACAGCCACAGCTTCTTTGGGCACAATTCCAGAAAAAGAATTGGCGGTGATGATGGTCATTGACGGCTATCGGCATCGTGGGCATTTGCTTTCGACGACGAACCCGATAAAACCTCGTTTGGACAGAGCACCACATCTCGAATTGAATGATTATGGCTTAGATGAAAGTGATTGGGACAAATCCTTTGTAGCGGGTGAGACTTTGGGCATGAAAAATGCGACTTTACGTCAAATTTTTGACCGTTTACATGCTATTTATTGCGAAAATATTGGTTTTGAATACAGCCATATTGATAAGCATGAGCAACGCCTTTGGTTGCGCGAACGCATCGAAAAACACTCGCATACTGAGGGGTTCGGTTTGAGCCATGAAAAAAAGCGACGTATTCTTGAAAAACTCAATGAAGCCGTTGGTTTTGATGAATTTCTCGGAAAAAAATTCGTAGGGAAGAAACGTTTTTCGATTGAAGGTGCGGAAACAACGATTGCGGCACTCGATGCTTTGATTAATACAGGGGCTGAGGATGGGGTTCAAGAGGTCGTTATAGGTATGGCTCATCGTGGTCGCCTAAGCGTTTTGGCAAATACGATGCGTAAAACTTACGACAGTATTTTTAATGAATTTGAAGAAAACGTAGGCGAATTGAGCTATGGTAGCGGTGATGTAAAATACCATTTAGGCTATTCTTCGCAAGTCAATACCTTAACAGGTAAGTCAGTGTATTTAAAATTATTGCCCAATCCGTCGCATCTTGAAGCCGTTGACCCTGTTATGGTCGGTTATGCACGTGCAAAAGCTGATATTTTGTACGAACATGATTATGACCGTATTTTGCCCATCATGATTCATGGTGATGCCGCTGTTGCTGGACAGGGCATCGTTTATGAAGTGTTGCAAATGAGCAATTTACGCGGTTACGATGCAGGTGGAGCGATTCATTTTGTTATCAATAACCAAATTGGTTTTACGACTAATTTTGAAGATGCGCGTACCTCTACTTATTGTACAAGTGTGGGTAATACGATACAAGCACCCACTTTTCATGTCAACGGTGACGACCCTGAAGCGGTGGTTTTTGTCTGTGAATTGGCAGTCGCGTATCGTCAAGAGTTCAATACAGACGTATTTATTGATATGGTTTGTTATCGTCGTTGGGGACACAATGAGAGTGATAACCCTGCTTTTACGCAACCGCTGATGTGGAAATTGATTGCAGAGCATAAAAACCCGCGCGAAATATATGTTGAGCAATTAATCAAACGCGATGAAGAAGGCAGCCGAGCATTGGCAGAAAAAATGGCGAGCGAATATTATGAAAAATTGCAAGACCGATTAGATGAAGTAAAACAAAAACATGCGCCTTATACCTATCAAGAGCCTGACCTGGCTTGGCGAAGCCTTAAAAGGGGCAAAGAGGTGACAGATGATATGTACGAAACCTCGCCTGACTCAGGAATTGAGCGTGAAAAAATTGACTTGATTGTCAATCATTTGAATACAATTCCAAAAGGTTTTGTGCCTTTGAAAGACGTTTTACGTTACCTCAGCGGTAAGGAAAAACTGTTAAAAGACAGTAATATCGATTGGGGTTATGGTGAGTTATTGGCTTACGCTTCTATTTTATTAGAAGGCAAAAATGTTCGTTTGAGCGGTGAGGACGTAAAACGGGGTACTTTTAGTCATCGCCATGCCTGCTTTTTTGATGCCGATACAAATGGTGAATACAACCGTTTGAGCACCATTACAGATTCACAAGGCGAATTTTATATCTACAATTCGCTCCTTTCTGAATACGCTGTTTTGGGTTTTGAATATGGCTACGGGTTAGCATATCCCGATAATTTGGTGATTTGGGAAGCGCAATTTGGCGATTTCAACAATGGCGCACAAACAATTATTGACCAATTTATTGCTTCAGGGGAGTCAAAATGGAGTCGTCAAAATGGTCTTGTGATGCTTTTGCCACATGGTTTTGAAGGTCAAGGACCCGAGCACTCATCGGCACGTATCGAAAGATTCTTACAGCTGTGCGCTGAAAATAATATGACTGTTGCGAATTGTACGACACCTGCGAATTTTTTCCACCTCATGCGCCGTCAGTTAGTCCGTCCGTTTCGTAAGCCATTGATTCATATTTCACCAAAATCATTGTTGCGCCATCCAGAATGTGTGTCTCCTATCTCTGATTTTGAACCAGGCAGCCGTTTTCAAGAGGTCATTGATGACCCCTCAGTAACAGAGGCAAAAAAAGTGCTTTTCTGCTCTGGTAAGGTTTATTATGATTTATTAGCAAAACAACGGACAGATAGCCGCAATGACGTCGCGATTGTACGCGTCGAGCAACTGTACCCGTTCCCAGAAAAGCAAGTTAAAGCGATTTTGAAAAAACATAAAAACGCTACATATCTGTGGGTTCAAGAAGAACCTATGAACAATGGGGCGTGGCCACATATTGCCGTTTTCCACAGCGGGTTAGGTTTACAATACGTGGGTCGTCCTGCTTCCGCTTCACCTGCAACAGGGTACTCGAAGGTGCATATAAAAGAACAAGACAAATTGGTTGCAACAGCATTTAAATAGTTTTTCAGATAAATAAAAAAAGAGGTTGTCTCGTACCCTTGAGACAGCCTCTTTTTTATGTCTAAAACTAAGCCCGTCTTTACATAACGCATTGATAGAAAATTAGTTAAAGCGGAATTGTTGACTCATGATTTAGGGCAATCAGTTATTGCTTCGTGACCTTATCCACAAAATACTCCGTCTCTCCACGCCAATTAAATTGTTTCATGTATTGCGTATAATGCAGCGTCACACGGACATTAGAAGATTCAGCATCTTGCAAATCCTTGACGACTTGGTCTTCGCCACGTTTGACAGAAAAAAGCCAAATATTACCACCTGTGACCATCTGTTGCCCATCGGCAGCAGACGTAATGCCTGGCATTTGCAACTCGCCTTCCCATGTTTTGAAAAAATAACCTTTGTTACTCAATTTACGCATATAACCCGTACGCGTGCCTTCACTGTAAGGATAATAGACATAAAAAGCCGTGTAAACGATTAAACCAAGCAGCGCAATGCCCAAAAACCAAAACAATTTGCGCTTTAAATGCCATGACCCAATGCGGTCTTTTACGCCTGTTTGATATTCTTGAATGCTCATTTTCTTTAATTAGTATTTAAGTAATGAATTAATATTGAAAACACATCTTAAAAAATTTGAACAAAGATAATCCGATTTAATAATTCCAAAAATTTTACCCCCCTCAGTATCAACGGCTCTGTAAAAATATTTATCTTTCGCTTTGTCTTTTATAACAAAACGCAAACCAATCATTCAACAACCTTATTATGGTAGAAAAACAAGAAGAAAAGAAAGAGTTCCGCCGTTCATTGGGCTTACTCGACGGCACTATGCTGGTCAGCGGCGGTATGATTGGCTCGGGTATTTTTATCGTCTCGGCAGATATGGGGCGCATGGTCGGTGGTGCGGGATGGCTCATTCTATTATGGATTTTAACAGGTTTTATTACCATTATTGCTGCTATCAGTTATGGTGAATTAGCAGGTATGATGCCAAAAGCAGGTGGACAATTCGTTTATATTCAAAGGGCGTGGGGCAATTTATCCGCTTTTTTATACGGGTGGACAGTGTTTTCAGTCATTCAAACAGGTACAATTGCTGCCGTTGCGATGGCTTTCGCCAAATACACAGGTTTTTTTATTCCTGAATTGAGTGCCGACAATATTTTATTACACATTGGTACATTTAGCATCAATACAGCACAAGTCTTTGCGATCGCCAGCATTGTTTTTTTAACTTATGTCAACAGTCGGGGTCTTAAAAATGGTAAAATAATACAGCTTGTATTTACGATGGCGAAGTTGATTGCCTTGTTTGCGCTCATATTGTTAGGTTTATTTTTTGCTCAAAAAAGCCATTTAGCAGAAAACTTTGCCAACCCTTGGCTGGCTTCCACAACCTCAAAAAGTGCGGATGGCACTTGGCATACTGAGGGCATAGCAGGCTTTGCCTTGTTACTCGCAATGGGCACTGCTATCATTGGTTCATTGTTTTCAAGCGATGCTTGGAACAACGTTACTTTCATAGCGGGTGAAATTAGAAATCCGCGCCGCAATATTCCTATGTCTTTATTTTTGGGTACGCTCATCGTCACTGTTTTATATGTGTCAGCCAACTTAGCGTATCTCAATTTATTGCCTTTGCAAGGCGACCCAACAGCCACCGATGCCCTCGGAAGGGGCATCATGTTTCCTGACAACGACCGTGTGGGTACGGCTGCCGCTTCTCAAATATTTGGCAATGCTGCTGCTGCTATTATGGCGGCTTTGATTATGATTTCTACTTTTGGTTGCAATTCAGGCTTGATTTTGTCGGGTGCTCGGGTCTATTATGCTATGTCTGAGGCAGGTTTGTTTTTCAAAAAAGCGTCGGAGTTGAACCGTTTTGATGTACCCGGTTTTTCACTTTGGGTACAGTGTATTTGGGCAAGTCTCCTTTGTCTATCAGGCACTTATGGCGATTTACTCGATTACGCGACATTTGCATCTCTCATTTTTTATTGTGTCACCATAGCGGGTATATTCGCTTTGCGCAAAAAAGAACCTGAGACCGAACGCCCTTATCGGGTGCCTCTTTATCCCATCATTCCCATCATTTACATTTTGATAACAATAGGAATTTGTCTAATTTTGCTTTACACTAAAACCGCCAATACGGGCAGAGGTCTGCTCTTAGTCGGTTTAGGCATACCGATATACTTTTTATTTTTAAAACGAAAATGAATGATGAATGATAACCATTCATCATTAAAAATATTCATCATTAAAAACAACGACACTATGAAGCTTTATCCTAAAATAGCCATCGTCTTTTTTCTATGCGCTTTCAAAGCGACCCCCTCAGTAGCCCAAATGCCGATTACGCAAGTTTATTGCTTCAATATGGAGCGTGATGGTGCAGGCATCAATGTCAAAAATGCTAAGTTTTTGACAGTTTTTAATCCTTATGGCTACAACAATCAGCCACAATGGGTAAACAACAACGAACTCTACATCGCTGTTCAGACACCTAATGACACAAACCAAACGGATATTGTGTCCCTCTCTTTGCTCTATAACACAGTCACTCGTGTGACCGCAACGGCTGAATCAGAGTACTCACCAACAGTCACGCCTGACCCACGCTTTTTTTCCTGCGTGCGTGTCGATGTTCCTTCGCGTGGTGGCGCGCAACGGTTGTGGTCTTATCCTTATGACCGTTCAGATGGTGGACGCAATTTGTTGTCACTGCATCAAGGCGTGGGTTATCACTGTTGGTTGACGAACGAAAAAATAGCTCTTTTTATCGTCAACGGAACAGAGAATTCTCTCAAAATTGCCAATACCAAAGACCAATCTTCGATACAATTGGCAAGCGGTATAGGTCGGTGTTTGGCTCGTATGAGCGATGGTAAATTGGCTTTTATCCAAAAAGCAACAGCGCAAACGTGGTATATCAAGTCTATGGATCCAAACACATACAGCAGCAACATACTCATCGAAACTCTACCTGGTAGCGAGGATTTTGACCTGATGCCTGACGGTACTTTCATCATGGGTTATGGGTCAAAACTATACAGTTATAATCCTTCTGACCTTGAAAAAAGGTGGAAAGAACAGGTTGATTTATCAAAATATGGTTTAACAAACATCAAACGTATTGCTATTAGTCGCGAATTAGATAAAATTGCGATTGTCAACGATGTGACAAGACGCTAAAATAGCATTAATGACACAAGGTTTTGAAAACTTTTAATGTTTCCAAAACCTGTTTAACGTATAAATTTTTCACCAAATAACTATTGGTCAAAATGACAGAAATCGAACTGCGCTTATCTCCTATTGAGGCACAAGACAACGACATTGTTCGTCGTGCCGCTGCCCAAAAATTACGGATTAATCCTTTGACTATCAGTGATTTACAGATTCTTCGGCGTTCCATTGATGCCCGTGGACGTGATGCTGTTTTTCAGCTGCGAATAGCTGTATATACTGAGGGGTCTGTTTTTTCTCCCGAGCCTGCTCTTTTAAAAAACTTTAAAGATGTTGCCGATGCGCCCCGTGTACTCATTGTCGGTGCAGGTCCAGCAGGGTATTTTGCTGCTTTAGAATTGATAGAATTGGGGCTAAAACCTATTGTTTTTGATAGAGGTAAAGATGTGCGCGCCCGTCGCCGCGATTTGCGGGACATTCAACAGTTTGGCGTTGTCAATCCCCACTCAAATTACTGCTTTGGGGAAGGTGGCGCGGGGACTTATTCCGATGGAAAACTCTACACACGCAGTCATAAACGCGGTTCAATCGAAAAATCATTAAAACTTTTGGTAGAACATGGGGCGATGTCCGATATTTTAATTGATGCACATCCTCATATTGGTTCTAATAAATTGCCATTAGTCGTTCAAAACATTCGCGAAACGATTATTCATTTCGGCGGCGAAGTGCATTTTGACAGCTACGTTACCGACTTTATACTGAGGGGGGGCAAAATGCACGGCATCGTCACCAATGATAAAGAAGAGCATTTCGGCGAAGCCGTGATACTCGCAACAGGGCACTCCGCACGAGACATTTACTATCTTTTGCACCACAATAACATCAAAATTGAAGCAAAACCCTTTGCTTTGGGCGTTCGGATTGAACATGCGCAAGCCTTTATTGACGAAGTGCAATACAAAAAAAAGGATAGAGGTGACTTGCTACCCGCCGCAAGTTATTCGTTGGTGTGTCAAGTCAAAGAACGCGGCGTGTTTAGTTTTTGTATGTGTCCGGGTGGTTTGGTTGTGCCTGCTTCAACCGCACCTGGCGAAATAGTGGTGAATGGTATGAGTATGAGTCGTCGTGATTCACCTTTTGCTAATTCGGGAACAGTCGTAGCGATTGAGTTGGAAGATTTGACAGGTTTTGAACAGCACGGCGTTTTTGCAGGTCTTGAATTTCAAAAAGCGGTGGAACAAAGAATGTTTGCCGCAGGTGATGGCACTCAAAAAGCACCCGCCCAACGCTTAACGGACTTCGCTCATCGCAAACTATCAAGCAGTTTGCCGCCTACATCCTACATTCCAGGCTTATTGTCTGCACCTATTCACGAAATTTTGCCCCCCTCAGTATATCACCGTCTGCAAAGCGGCGTGACCCAATTTGGCACAATGATGAAAGGTTATATGACTTCAGAAGCCAATGTTATTGGTACAGAAAGCCGCACCAGTTCGCCCGTCCGTATTCCACGCAACGCTGCGACATTTATGCACGATGATGTGTTGGGATTGTTCCCTTCGGGTGAAGGCGCAGGCTATGCAGGTGGCATTATTTCGGCAGCGATGGATGGGCAGAATGTGGCAAAGGCGGTGGCTAAATGGTTAGATGTGTGACCCTTTTAGTAAAAACAAGAAACCAGCTATTATTTTACATCTATCAAAAAAAAGTCAAATAATAGAAGATATTCGTTTGTTATATTGTATAACTTTGTCCAATAACAAAAAAAAGAACAATGAAAAACCTATGCGATGAACGAACACATTAAGAAACTTTTCGGCGAAGCTAAAATAGAAGACGCTTTAAAGGAAATGCAAACAAAGCGTTATAAAGACGCTACTTTGTTACTAACTCGGTTTAATTCAGCGAAGCGTAATTTTAATTTAGGTACATTGTCGCAAGCTGACCGCAATATAGAAAACGCAAAAATAGTTGCGGCTGCTTTAGATATATTGGACGACCAACCTATCATTCCTATCGTCACTAATTATCAAAAAAAACTCAAAACCAATCGCCCGTGGTGGAAACGCCTTTTTTACTTCTTTTTTAAAAATGCACAGCCCGATGCTGACTTTATTGAAGCCACGACTTTATCACCACCTGAAAAATCGTATCGCATTGCTGCGCTGAAAGATTATGTGCCACTTCATTTTGCAAAAACGCTAAAAGGCACACCGGAGGTAGAACCTATTGACTCTTTTTTACAAAAAAAATTACAGAATACAGAAGGAAAACCGATTTTGCTTTTGGCAGAGAGTGGTTGTGGGAAGACAACGATTCTCTACAAGCTGTTTTGCACTTAGATACTTTGCGTCCGTATCTCCACATTGAAAGCATTGTGAATTTTGAAAAAACATTAGGGCGTGGGCTGTATCCTGCCATGGTTTTTGTTGAAGGGGGCACTTTTATCATGGGTGATAAAGAGCAATATCAACACAAAGAAAAGGACAATCCAGAACATGAAGTTACCGTCAATAGCTTTAAAATGAGTGCATTTACAATAACCCTGCGGCAATTTAAAGCCTTTATGGATGCTACTGATTATATAACCGATGCCCAAAAAGAAGGATACAGTTGGATTCTGACGGGTGAAAATAAAGGTTGGAGTCAACGGTCAGGTGTCACATGGCAATGTGATGAATTAGGTGATATACGCTCTGAAAGCCAGTTTGAACACCCCGTTATCCATGTCAGTTGGTACGATGCCATAACTTATTGCAATTGGTTAAGCCAAAAACAAGGCTTAATACCTGTTTATGTAGAAGACACGAACAGAGTAATTACTATCAACGATGCTGCCAATGGTTATAGACTACCCACCGAAGCCGAATGGGAATATGCCGCAGGCAATGGCACAAAACATACAAAATATAGTTGGGGTAATAACGAACCGTTTGGTAAACACAGTGGTAATGTTGGTGATGAATCCTTCAAACGAGAATGGGACGCGCAGTTTAAACCTGTCAATCATTTAGGCGCGGGTGATATTTTTGTCGGGTTTGATTCTGGTTATTTTTTGTCTTCTCCTGTTGGTTCTTTTAATCCCAACACTTTTGGTTTATATGATATGACAGGTAATGTGTGGGAATGGTGCTATGATTGGTATGATGCTGATTCCTATAGAAATGCTATAGAAATTAACCAGACTGGTGCTACATCAGGTTTGTTCCGCGTGTTGCGTGGCGGCAGTTGGTACGGCGGCGCTCTGAGCTGCCGCGTCTCGAATCGGAGCAGCAATGCGCCGACGGATCGGGACGACTACGTGGGTTTTCGTGTGATTCTCATCTCTTAGTTTAGAGATAGTCCTCCAACAAAAAGAAAGAAAAAAATATCGTTTTAGGTGGAGTAGGCGGAGGGACGACGCTAACGACGGCTAAAACGTAGAACAAGAGTCGTCAAATGTCCGCAAAGCGGACGATTTTTTTTTTAAAATACACATTTTGGTAGAGTTGTTGCTCTATAAAAGTTTTTAAAAAAATAAAGTAAACATGCAGGTAAAAATATTTACGATACCAATAGTCGGTGGTGACAAACTAATAGACGAAATGAACGGCTTTTTGCGTGGAAAAAAAGTATTGCAGTTGGAACATCACGTTATCAAGCTGAAAAGAGAAGCCTTTTGGAGTTTTTATGTCAAGTATATGGAAGAAACAGTTGGTGGTATGAGTGCTTCTCAAGGGTTTCAGAAAGATAAAATAGACTATCAAGAAGTTTTGGATAAAGCGAGTTTTGCACGTTTCACAAAATTGCGCGAAGTGCGCAAAGAATTAGCCAAAACAGAAAATATACCCGCCTATCATATCTTAACAGATATGCAAATGGCAGAAATAGCAAAACACGAGACATTAAGCATCGAGAAAATGAAAACTGTGAAAGGCGTTGGTGACAAAACGATAGAAAAATATGGTAAACATTTTTTAGCCATTCAGTTATGAAACGTGGCATACAACTCATAACTGCCATTACAGACCCTAATAATATGCGTTTGGCGTATTGGAAAGCGGGTAAAGGCAAACGATATAGCCATCAAGTAAAAGTGTTTCAAAAAGATTTAGATAAAAACCTGTTGACATTGAGAGGGGAAATACAGAGAGGAGATATTTTTATTGGCAATTACCATTATTTCAAGATATATGACCCAAAAGAACGCGAAATCTGTGCCGCGCCTTTTCGTGAACAAGTCTTTCACCACGCGCTCATGAACATTTGTCATCCCTATTTTGAGCGTGTTCAAATTTACGATAGTTATGCAAGTCGAATCGGAAAAGGCACACATGCTGCCATTGCAAGAGCGCAAGAATATTCGAGACAGTATGACTATTACCTTAAATTGGATGTCCAAAAATTTTTTGCCAGTCTTCACCATAGCGTTTTGCGAGAGCAAGTCAAACGTATCATTAAAGATAAATACGTGTTAAACCTATTCAAAACATTGATAGACAGTTATTCGGCAAGCCCTGAACGCGGTGTGCCTATTGGCAATCTCACGAGCCAATATTTAGCGAATCATTATTTGTCAGGTTTAGATCATTTTATCAAAGAAACGTTGCAGATAAAAGGCTACGTCCGCTATATGGACGATATGGTGTTGTGGCACGACAGCAAAAATCACCTTAAAGAAGCACGAGACACAATACAACACTACTTAGAAACCCAACTTTATTGTACCCTCAAGCCCGAGCAACTGAACAAAACACGTCGCGGTTTATCTTTCTTAGGCTATCAAGTTTTTCCTTATCAAATCCGATTAACACAACGCAGTAAATTGCGTTTTATGAAAAAGATGGGCATCATTGAAACCCAATATTATTTAGGTAATTGGACAGAAACGATGTGTCAAGTTTATGTTCGCCCGATTTTTAGCTTTATTAGAAAAGCAAATACACAACAAAAGAAGGTGTGTTTATACAAAAAGAAAGGTCAATTTTCGTAGAGTATGAACCGCGTGTTGCGTGGCGGCAGTTGGAACAACAACGCTCTGAACTGCCGCGTCTCGAATCGGAACAACAATACGCCGACGAATCGGAACAACAACGTGGGTTTTCGTGTGATTCTCATCTCTTAGCTCAGACGTAATGTTGGAGGACTGTCAACTGAACAGAAAATTGACCTGTTCCTAATTCATTATTAGGACAAAAATGTGGTCTCTTTTACGCCACTAAACGGCTATCTTAGTAATGCTTTGGAGAAGTGTGAAAGGTTAGCCGTTTGCTTTTAGAATTAAAACTAAAAAGCACCCCCTCAGTAAAAAACAGAAAATTAGTTATTATTTTAAGACCATCATCCTAAAAAAGAAGATAACCAATCTAAAAAAGAAGATACTACATCTTAAAAAATAAGATAACCAACCTAAAAAAGAAGTTACCACATCATAGTCATTGGGATAAACATCTAAACAAAGAAGATGACTATCTTAAAAAACAAGTCGTGCAACGGCTTTACGCCGTTGCAC
>JAYTUQ010000343.1:0-1227 GCA_043744455.1 Saprospiraceae bacterium
AAATATTTGCCTCTTCATGGGTATAGTGCCTAAATCCAAAATCATCTAAAATAAGGATCTTTGTTTGTCTCATTTTATTGAGTGCACCCAAAAACTTTCCGGCAGTTCTTGCCGCAGATATTTCTTCAAACAAAGTATTTACTGGAAAAAATCCAACCGACATCCCATCATCGCAGAGCCTCTTGCCTAATGAAATGGCTAACTGGGTTTTTCCCTCTCCTGTTTTTCCAAGTAAAATGAGATTTTCTTTTGACTGAACAAAACCCAAAGAAAATAGTTCTTTCATTTTTGTTTTAGTAATCCCCC
The DNA here is from genome assembly GCA_043744455.1 of Saprospiraceae bacterium. GTDB lineage: Bacteria > Bacteroidota > Bacteroidia > Chitinophagales > Saprospiraceae > JAAFJT01. The sequence goes on from JAYTUQ010000343.1 coordinate 307, forward strand.
GTTCATAGGTTTGATCCCAATCCTCCAACACCGCCTCGTATCTAAATTTTGCACGCTTTGATAATGACTTTGCAAGCCTGTCTTTGCGGTGCAACCGTTCTTCTTCAAAAAGTAAATTTAAAAACTCTAGCGGATGTTGTGACTCCTCCAGTGCCCGATGTGCTTTGGCTTCAATTTGGTTGTAAATTCCAAATAAACCTAATTCATAGGCAAGCTTTTTTGTGAGTTCTGTTTGCATGATATTCTCCTTCTTTGTTTTGAGGGTGATCCTCAGGTTTGGTTATTGTTTTGATGAAGGTGTACTTCATCACTTTTCCTAATCGGGGGGGAGTGCTCTTAACCTCTTCCCACCTGATTGAAAAAACTGAGCAGCATTTTTGACATACGAGTAATTTTTTTTGTTAAATAACAGGGCATGCTCTGCCGCATACTCAAGTGAAGCGCCTGAGAGTGCCCCACTGTAATTGAGTCGCAATATCCCCTGTACTCGCCTCAGATATCTTAATGGCTGAGTGCCGCTGAGCAGGTCTTTTACTAGTAAAGTGGTTTTGGGTCCTATTTTTTCTGCCTGCTGATGTGCAGATAAAACTTCAAATCTTGCCAGTGCTACCTTTTCAGCAGGATAATGGGAGTCTTGAGTGGAGACGCGCTGAGATCCCGTTAATCGTGCGTGAATCGCTATAGATTGAGCCTCTTTTGAGTAGATTTCAATCGTGCTGTCTCTGAGCCTCACTCTCACTTCATGGCCCACCCATTTAAAGGGTACGGAGTAAAACCTATGCTCAATTTGAATATGACAATCCGTATGTACTTTGGATGTTCGCCACTCGCAGATTTCATAGCTCCCAGTGGGAAATGGTTTTAAGTTTTCTTTTTCTAGCTTAAAACGGTCGTTCCTAGAGTAATCCCCATGGTCTTTCA
>JAYTUQ010000344.1:0-18540 GCA_043744455.1 Saprospiraceae bacterium
ATTTCTGAAGTTGATGGCAATTTCCAAACTTTTGATGCAAAAATAACATCATCAAAAGAAGACTTTTCTGATGCTATTTTTGAATTTTCGGCAGACATCGCAAGTGTTAAAACAGGTGCAGACGGACGCGATGCTCACTTGCAAAAACCTGATATGTTTGATGCAGCTCAATTCCCTAAAATGTCTTTCAAAAGTACTGGCATCTCTAAAGTAGCAGATAAAAAGTATAAATTGACTGGCGATTTGACTATTAAAGGCGTAACAAAAAAAATAACGCTTGACTTGGCACTTTTGGGTACAACAATAGATCGCGCTAACAAAAAAGTAGCCGGTTTTAAAGCAACGGGTGCTATCAAACGGACTGACTTCGGCGTTGGCACTATGCCTTTATTAGTGGTTAGCGAAGATATCGAACTCCGTGCAAGTGGTGAGTTTAAAGCTAACTAATTCCTAATTTTATTTTATTTTTCGGCAAAATCCGACGGTTTCTCAGAAAACCGTCGGATTTTTGCGTTCTAATAACCCCTATCTCATTTTTCATTTTTCATATTAAACAAAGCTATGCTGGCAAAACGCATTATTCCTTGCCTTGATATTAAAGACGGACGCACCGTCAAAGGCATTAATTTTGAAAATTTGAGAGACGCTGGAGATGCGGTCGAATTGGGTAAATGGTATTCAGAACATGGCGCAGATGAACTCGTTTTTCTTGATATTACGGCAACCGTAGAACAACGCAAGACTTTTGCGGCACTTGTCACACGCATTGCACAGAACTTGAATATTCCTTTCACAGTAGGCGGCGGCATATCGTCGGTGGCAGATGTTTCACGTCTTTTGGAAGCGGGAGCGGACAAAGTATCTGTTAATTCAGCTGCTGTTCGTCGTCCTGAATTAATTAATGAAATTGCACAAGCCTTTGGTTCTCAATGTCTTGTAGTAGCTATTGATGCTAAAATTAATTCGGGAGGAGATTGGAAAGTTTATTTGAATGGTGGACGCATTTCAACAGATATTGACTTATTTGAATGGGCAAAAGAAGTTGCAGAACGCGGTGCAGGCGAAATACTTTTCACGTCAATGAATCACGATGGTACGAAGCAAGGCTTTGCAAATGGGGCATTGGCTCAGATGTCAAAATCGGTTTCTATACCTGTTATTGCTTCGGGTGGTGCGGGCAATATGACGCACTTTTTTGATACTTTTACTGAGGGGTATGCTGACGCGGCTTTGGCGGCGAGTATTTTTCACTTTAAAGAGATTGGGATTTCTGATTTGAAGCATTACTTGCAGCAAAAAGGGATTCCTGTGCGTATTTGACCTCAAAAAAAAACGGTCACTTGCAATGCAAATAACCGTTTTTAGTGTGGGACTAGGATGGGGATTGAACCCACGACCTCCGGAACCACAATCCGGCGCTCTAACCGACTGAGCTACCAAGTCCAGAATTAAATTAATTATCATCAGCCCTTGTGTCATTGGTCATTATAAACAAATAACCTTTAACTGATTGACCCATGACAATTGTAGGCGGAGGCTCAGGGATTCGAACCCCGGGTACCCTCACAGGTACGTCAGTTTTCAAGACTGATGCAATCGACCGCTCTGCCAAGCCTCCGTTTTTTTCAACTTTGAAACACCCTTTGGCGTTTTCGCGGGGCAAAGATAAGCGGGTTTTTAATTCTTCAAAACATTTAGGCGTATTTTTATTAAATTATTAATGATTAAGCACTTGGATTTTATCTTTTCCAGTTAAACGGTTGCCTAGATAATATCGCACTTTCATATCTAATTGAGTACCAATTGACTTTCCTATAAAGCCCAACAGTCCAAAAACGCCTAATTCAAAGTTTTTGCTTGTTTTTTGCCATCCAACCAGTCCATTAAACTGCATATTACGCGTTGCACCCGACCCGAGTAAATTCAAATCGCTGCTGATTTGGTTCATCAAACCGATGGTTTTAGGGTCAATATTACTGTTGGCTAACAGCATGTCTGACTTTTGATTGTCGAAACAAACTTCACCACCATAGCTGAAACCTGAATCATCTGAGGTTTTATAAGCTCTAATACGAGCGCTGAATGCTTCTGGGTAGGGATAAGTTTTTCCGCCAACGGCAGCTGTGCCACGCAATCTAAAGGAATTACCAAAGTCTTGACTCGTACCGACTGACAGCATCAGATTAAAGTCATCAAAAGGCACACGGTAACCGATATTGATTTTAGGCGACAGCGTACGTGATTGCATACGTTTGGGCAAAACCAATTCAGGGTTGCCGCCGCCCATCGTTATGAGTTCAGATACAGCACCTAGTGCAGGCGATTGACTGATTTTCATAGCCAATAATTGTGCATTGGCACCGACTTCGACAAAAAACTGGGCATAGGTGGACTGTAAACAACAGACCAACAAGGCGATTGTAAATATTTTTTTCATAGAGTTTGGACGAACGGTTTTTGACCAACATCCCTGTTAGACAGCGATGAGGCAATTGTAAAAAAATGAAATTTTTAGCAATAGGATAATATGCTGGAAGTGTTGGTCAAAAATTAGTATATGCTTCGTTATCGTTTGTTCATCTTTGTTTGTGCAAAGTTCTAAATATTTGTGATAGTACAAAAGAAAAAATTGTATTATATTAAAATCATTGACATTTTATTTTAATTTCTTTATTTATGCAAATGATATCAGAAAATACTGAGGGGGTAGCGAATAAAGCAACGGTCTCTAAAGTGAATATCATTCCTTTAGAGACCGTTGCTTTAAAACATAAATTATAGGTTCGATTTTAAGCGTTCAGCTACTTTTTTTCTTTCGTAACGAATAGGTTTTGTTGTTAACTGATAACGATTTATGATTTCGGCTAACTTGTAATCATACATTCTATCCGTCGCATAGCCGCTTTTTTGCAAGCGATAGAGCCAACAGTCAATGTCTTTTATGCCACAAGCCAGACATTTGTCATATCGGTCGTTATCAATAAAAAATTTAATGTGCCTTTTAAAAGACGCTTCATAAGAAGGATAACGTTCAAAAGTTTCCTCTTCTCTGTCATCGTCAAAGTATCCATGCGGACAATCTTCTTTTTTACATCTACCGCCTTTACATTTTATGCCAAACAAGTTATTAAGTGCGATTGCCATGCGTGAACGCCCACCTCTGCTTTCCAAAATGCCCTGTGCCATCGTAATAGCATAAGGTACGCCGTATCTTTCACCGTCCAGAGCTGTATCTTCGTACACATCTATAAATTCTTCATTGGAGTTTATTTTGACATGTTTATTCGTTTTTGTTGCTGTTACGGCTGATTTAGCCACAGGCACAACTGTTTTGATGCGTGGTTTTTTGTATGTTTCGCTTTCCAATTCTTCCTTCGAAACGCGATGATAAACTTCGCATTTGTAAACAAAAGTATTATTTTTGAAAAATTCTAAGTCTATATCATCATTATCAACGATGTCAATCTTGAATTTATCTTCAATGATGTCTTTACCCACTTTTACAACTGAATCTTTTTCGGGTTTTATGGGTACAAGTTGCCCATTTTCGAACTTCACAGTCATCTCTTGTTTTTCAAAAACCGGAACAGGTTCCGCGACTTTCGGAATATTTCGATTGGCTAATGACAATTCGACGGTAGGTTGTGGCTTGTTTTCTGTGAGCATTGTATCCACATAAATATTAAAAGCATCATGAACCACCTTGGGCCTGTCTTGCTCAAAAATAGCATCCCAACCTTTGACAGCAACATCAACAACGACATCAACTAAATCTTTTTCCATTTTGCCGCCTTTTTTTTGGATATTGTATGATTTGTTTTGAGCAAGTGACTTGCCAGATGTATCTATTAAAACATCCTCTAAATTTTTAACGGCAAGTTTTTGAGCGCGCATGCCTGTTATAAAGCATACCAATAGTAGGGCTGTAAACAGCCATTTTGTATCATTTTTCATTATCTTAAAATTGAAATTAAATTATAAAACGATGTTTAAGCATTTGTTTTTCACTCTATTGATTCAAAAATTAGCATTGACTGATTGAATATGGTTTGTTATATCTATTATATTCAGTTGTGCTTTTTTCTCAATCACCATTTCTTCAAAATGAGCGTTGTCTTCATCTGTAAAAAAAAGGTCTATTAAATGGTCAATCGGTTTGCCATGTTTTAACACTCGAAAACACACATGGGGTCCTGTTGTCAAACCTGACATACCGATATAGCCTAAAATTTGTTTCTTTTTGACCGCCTCTCCTTGTTTTATGCCCTCACCAAAGCGGCTCATGTGCAGATATTCGGTTTCATAAGTTGCGCTGTGCTTTATTTTTACATATCGCCCATTGCCATTTCTAAAACGGGCTTCTTCAACAACACCGTCGGCAACCGACATAATCGGTGTTCCTCGTGGTGCGGCATAATCCGTTCCGAGATGCGGACGGCGATAACCCAAAATTGGGTGTCTCCGATTCCAATCGAACCGCGATGTTAACTTACCATTTTTGACAGGCGCGTCAAGACAACCCTGCTTTGGCAATCCTTCTTCACCAAACCAACCACTTAATATGTCATCTACATAGTAGAAAACATAGATGGGTTCGTCCACATTTTGTCTTTTGTAGTAAATACTGGTCAATTGTTGTGTTGTCTCAGACTGTTCATCTTGCTGTATTTCATCCCAAATAAGTTTGTATTCATCTCCTTGAGTGCATTGTCTAAAATCCAATTTACCCTTCAATGCTTCTTTAACCATAGCAATGACTTCTTGACTTAAACCGTTTTCTTTCAACGAGTTATACAGCGTTGTTTGTAACGTTCCACCCATTTTAAATTCATGAATTGCCATCCCATTTACGATTCGTATGGGCTTATTTGTCGAGGTGAGGCTATCTGCTTTTCGTATATGAGCCATACTGCAAACAACAATAATCATCCATGTGATAATCGTTTGTTTTTTTGTTAATTGTCGTGTTAGTATTAACATCCATAGAAACGCAAATTCCTCTTTGCCACGTTCCAAATGGCTTTTTACTGAGGGGGGGCAAAAACGCATCAGTTTGTCATTCACTTGCATCAAAAAAGCGGCAGGCAAGGCTTTCCTTTGTTGTTTCAATACGTCTATCGCATTTTTATTCCGCTCAAAATAATACGTTGGGTTTACTTTGTTTGGCGTTAAAAATTGCACAAGGCGATAACGAATATCCCATAAAAAAGGCAATATCGTTGCTTTCATGTGAGTGAGAATAATCGCCATTGTATCGCGTAATAACCACAATTTAGGTGCTATTTTTATCCGTATGTCATTCCAATATGAAATAAGGTAGTATTTCCAGTTTACGCGCCATGCATCCAAGATGGGTATTAGGTTTTCGAAAAAAACATAAAAAAGATGTGCTGATTTTCTAAAAAAAGAAATCAAAAAAGACATCCAAAAAGATGATTTACGCTTGTTTTTCCGATTTGAAAACGACAAGATAGAGACCAAACTGTGTTTGGCCAATTTAAAAGCATTCATAAGTGTTCGGTTTAACAAGAAGCCTTTTTAAAAATGGACTTCCATCGTTTTGAAAAAAAATTAATGAGTTTGGTTGAAAACCAGGATGTTTTTTACCTTATTTTAGACATAGGTATTGCCCTGTGAGTCATGCAACACACAAAAACAATATAAATAAATGATGAATTAATGCTTAAAGAATAACGATTTTCAAGAACTCCTTAACAGCTAAATTACTGCCCTGAAACCATGAATTGATGTACTTTAGGACAAATTCTCTCCAAAATAGCCATCGCTTGTCGGTCAATGCCAGGTGTGATTAAATTTAAATAATCCTTTGTAGCCGTTTTGAGGCAGCGTTCACTTTGTTCAACAGCCGTCATTTTATCTTCTTTAAGTCGGCGAGCCGTTTCTGTTGGAAGTTGGCGAGGCATCAAGTCCATTTTTTCGGACATCGTCACCACACCCGTCATACAACCACAGACATCACGTGCATAACGCTCAGGTAAAGGCAGATTTTCATTGGCAGAAGTTAAATAAACCCCTTTCGCTGTAATGGATACTTGCGGGTTTCGTTTGAAAAAAAATTCAGATTCCAAAGATGAGTTCTCCCAAGGAATTTGTTCGCCATCGCTGATTTCTTTAACCTGTGTCCTTACTTTTTTGAACACTTGTTCTATCGTTAAATCCGGAATATGTAGGGCTTTTATCAATTCTTGCGTATAAATGCCATTCAAACCGTCCCCGTCAAGCGCAACACTGCCTGGTGAAGTCGAGAAAGCAATCAAAGTACCAACAGGTGCTTCAATAGATGCTAAACCAACTGATGTAATGGAATCTCTACGATACGCAAGGCTCAAATCAAACCGAAATGGATTGGTGCGGCAAGCGTCTAAAACGACAACATTCATTTTATTATGTGCATAATAAAGCGTTGCTAATATAGAATCGAGCGTCACGGACACTTCTTCTGCTTCATCAATGCCGTCAAATTCTATGGCATCGGTAGGCAGCAAATAATTTCGTCCGTCAATTTGCATACCATGACCCGCATAGAAAAAAAAGCCTACTGTTTCGTCAGGTTTTTTACTCAAAGCTTTGCCATAGTCATTTAAAATACGTCGAAATTCAGCGAGTTTAACATTTTCAAATTCATGTACTTCAAACCCTAACTCGCTCAAATTGCGACCTAAATCGTGGGCATCATTGATAGGATTATAGAGTACCGTACTGTCATCATAAACAGAATTGCCGATGAGGTAGGCAATACGATGCAATGTAGGCTGGGCTTGTAACAATTGACTAACAAAAAGAAAAACAACAGTCCAAAGTTTGTTTGTTTTTTTCATACTTTAATTTTCGGTTTGTGTAATTGATTCAATCTCAAGGTATAGTGCAAAAATAAATAGTGTCTGTATGAGACAATACCCCTCAGTATTTCCCTAAGCAATTGCTCGGTTAAAAATTTAAATTAAGAGGCGACTATGGTAAGAATTGGCTGTTGCGAATAGTTTCTCGTAATTGCTAATTAAATGAGTATTATTTAAGTGATGTAAAGATACATTTTCAAAGCCAATGTATAATAAAAAATTTATCATTATTTGCTTTACAATACTAAGGTGCAAGACTCATTTTTTTTCCATACATAAGAAGGTATTTTTTTTGGGAAGGCGTTAAAATACCGTCCATTGACGATTTTGTCGTGCTTATACTGAGGGGGTCGTTTTTAAGTTTTTGTGGTGTAAAACATTAGGGAAATTTATAAAATTCCCCTAATGCCAATATTTTGCAAGGGAAATTCCTTACTGTCCCGCAGAAGTTAATTTGGTCACATTCATCTTGTAATTTCGACCAATGGGTATCTCTTTATCCTTGATTTTCACGGTATTAGCGCCTAAAGCGGCTATTTTATCAACTGCAACAATGAATGATTTGTGCACGCGCAAAAACTTATCTTCGGGCAGTTTTTCTTCCAAATAGCTGATGCGTTGATACGTAATTAGCGATTCTTTATCTGTTTTGATGCGGACATAATCTTTGAGACTTTCGATATATAATATGTCTTTCAAAAAGACTTTTTTCATTTCTCTATTGACTTTGAAATACTTATAGGCTTGTTCGTAGCTGTCTCCTACTGAGGGGGGCACTTCAATCGGCATGGATTTTCGCACATGAAATTTATCAACGGCTTTCATAAAACGCTCCTGCGTAATGGGTTTCAACAAAAAATCCAAAACATCGAACTCGTAGCCGTCGAGGGCATATTCCCGATAAGCTGTCGTGATGACCACATAAGGCTTTGTCGGCAGATTGCGAAGCAATTCCCAACCTGTCATTCTTGGCATTTGGATGTCTAAAAAAAGGAGGTCAATAGGCTCTCGTTGCAATATTGAGAAGGCTTCGATGGCGTTTCCGCATGTACCGACCAATGCTAATTCAGGTGTTTTAGCGATATGGGTGGAAACCAGTTCCGCTGCCAGAGGTTCGTCGTCAACGACAAGACATTTAATTTTCATAGCACAAGTTGTTTTTGAATCTGTATATGTTTAAAAACGTTAGGGAAATTTTTAAAATTCCCTAACGTGGGCGTAACTTATTAATTAATAACATTTACGAAATTTTAAAAATTCGTAAATGTGTTCTGTATCAATATTTTAGAATTTCAAAAATACAAATAAATTCTTAACAGCAAAAAGGGATTGGCTCGCAAATTCAGTTTTTTGTTTCCGACTTTGCCGCTGTCCACTGATAATATTCGCATCCATTGACTCCTCAAAATTAATTTTCAAAGTAGCTAAATAGGAGCAATCATCATTCATCACCTTCAACTCATGCCGATTCGGATATAATATCTCAAGTCGTCGTTTCAAGTTTTCTAACCCTAATCCGCTACCAAAATCATTGGCGGTGTATTTCTCTTTGATAACACTGTTTTCGACTTTAAAAACTAAAGTTTTCTTTTTGAGAGAAATATCAATATGAATCCAAGAATCGTCAACAGCATTGCTCACACCATGTTTGAAAGCGTTTTCGACCAATGGCAGAAACAATAAAGGTGTCACCATCACCCCTCGTACATTGTTAAAGACATTCAATTGTACATCAAGACGCTCACCGTACCGAATTTTTTCAAGATTAATGTAATTTTTCACATAATCTATTTCTTTTTCAATCTCAATAAATGTTCGTTTTGTATCATACAACATGTAACTTAACAGTGCGGATAAACGGTAAATCATGTCGCTTGTTAGGGGGGAATTTTTGAGCGACAACATATATATATTGTTCAAAGTATTGAAAATAAAATGCGGTTGCACTTGGGATTTGAGCAATGACAATTCAGCAGCCACTTTCTCCTTTATCAATGCCTCATTGATGTGACGTTGTTCAGCCCATTTCTTAATAAAATAAATCATTGTACCCAAACCGACGAACAAATGGACATTAACCGAATCCATCGTCACCTTTGGCATATAAAACAAGTTGGTTGCCTTGAGTGGATAAAGGACTTTATAAACCATATAAAAATTGACTATTCGGCGCAAAAGCCCGAATATGACAAGGCTTGCACCCATACAAATCGCAAACAAGGCATATTTTTTTTTCAACAAAAAACGCTCAACGGAGATAAAAATATTGAAATACGTGGCGACCATTATAATCGGAACATTCAATATTGCCGCATTGAAAGCCACTTGATAGCAATCATGTATGCTGCTACTCGGCAACCATTCATACAAAAAAAGACAGACCCAAAAAATGAGATGCCAACTGATCGTCTTAAGGTTTATGTTGAACATGTAATAATTGATATTTTAAAATGGATGGAAAGACGCTAAAATCAATATAGTTAGAACAAAGTTATAACTTTCACGCCACCGACGCAGCCTTGCTTCTGCTAAAATGTTATTTTTGTACGCTAAACAACTCTTTATCCGCCCTTTTTATTTTTGCCTATGAAAGACATTAAAATATATTCTCCAACAACAGCGACCGATTTTGAAGCTGTCCGTTTACTTTTTAGTGAATATCTAACTTTTTTATTCACTTTGCCTCATATGGACATCTATATCGACCCTTTGCAATCCCCTTTTGCAGAGTTAGATGAACTCCAAACAGGCAAATATGCACCGCCCGAAGGTACTATTTTATTGGCAACAACCGACAATAAACCCATTGGTGCAGTAGCTCTCCGCAAATATGAAGGGAACGCTTGCGAAATGAAACGCTTGTACATCCGTCCGATACTGAGGGGGGGGTCAGTCGGCAGAAAATTGGCTGAAGCCATCATCGAAAGAGGGCGGATTTTAGGCTACGAAAAAATGTTGCTCGACACGCATGCCACTATGAAAACAGCACATTCACTCTACGAATCGCTTGGTTTTCGTTATATTTCTCGCTATAATGACAATCCTGTACCCGAGGCTTTGTACATGGAATTGACATTGTAATACGTCTTTGCTATGCCATGCTTAGCGAAAATTCACCCTTAGAATTGAAGCCATCAGATGAATAAATCCATACCTTTGCAAAAAAAAAATCATGCTGCCCAAAGTCATTTTTCAAGATTTAGGTCGAATCTCTTACCACAAAGCGTGGGACTATCAGTTTCAAATATTGAAACAGGTTATTGATAACAAATTGACTATCAAAAACTTAGAAACTTCTCCTTCCATACCTTTTACAGAGAACTTAATCGAAGAGCAAAACAGTTACTTACTTTTTTGCGAACACAATCACGTCTATACGCTGGGAAAAAGCGGTTCAGTTGAGCATTTATTGTTGAATGAAAATCAGCTAAATGCACAAAATATTGATTTTTTTAAAATCAATCGCGGCGGCGATATTACCTATCACGGCGAAGGACAAATTACAGGTTATCCGATTTTTGATATGGAGTGTTTTTTCACCGATGTCCATCGCTACGTGCGCGCACTCGAAGAGGTGATTATTCGCACCATTGCTGAATATGGCTTAACAGGGTTTCGCATCAAGGAATACACAGGTGTTTGGGTTGAAGGAAACACCCCCTTGACGCAGAGCGTCATCCCGCAAGGCGGGGCAGTAAAAAAAGATAAAAAACGCAAAATTTGCGCCATTGGCGTTCATTTGAGCCGTTGGGTAACGATGCATGGTTTTGCTTTCAATGTCAATACAAATTTAGATTATTACAACAATATCATTCCCTGCGGCATTGAAGATGAAGACAAAACAGTTACGTCACTGGCATTTGAACTTGGCAAAGAAATTGACGTTAATGAAGTAAAAGATAAACTCAAACGGCATTTTAAAGAGGTTTTTGGGTTTGAATTTGTATAATCAATGGTCAAAAAAAACGATTAATGAAGAAAGATATTCCAGAATTAAAAGTTGAAGATATGGCAGTTGCGGTCGTACCACCATCCTATGGCGACGACGACTTGTGGGAATGTTATCTTATCAATTTTAAAGAAGAAGCGATTCGCAGCGTTATGGTCGTATCTCGTGGTTATGGCGAAGACGAAGCGGGAGAAAAACGTCAGACAACGACACTTCGACATTTTTTTGAAGAAATTAGACCGATGCAAATGGTTCAAATTGAGCCTATTCCAAAGGAATTATTTTGGTTATCACATGAATATTGGGTTAGCTTTTCATATGATGGTCATTTATACGATAAAAAATACGTGTTTGTCGTCGGTGCTATTGACAGAGCGCATTTTACGATGATTCCATTTTTGGACAGACGGGGTGTCATGATTCGTTAAGCACCCCTTGACGCAAAGCGTCATCCCGCAAGGCGGGGCAGTAAAAAGCCAAAAATAAACCTTCACAAACAATTGATTTTTAAACAGTTAAAACTTTTCAAAAATTTAAAACTTTTGTAACGCTCATCGCAAACAACACACACCAATATATGCTTAACGGAAAAAAAATTAGCGAATCTAAAACTATTATGACTGAAATGGTCATGCCCAACGACACCAATCCCATGGGCAATCTGATGGGCGGTAATTTGATGAAATGGATGGATATTGTAGCGGCAATATGTGCTGGGAAGCATTGTCAAGCACAAGTTGTTACCGTATCGGTCGACCATGTTTCCTTTCAAAAACCGATTTTACAAGGCGATATCGTGACTTTAGAAGCCGTTGTCACAAGGGCATTTAATACATCCGTCGAAATTTTTGTCGAGGTTTTTGCATCCGACATGAAAGGCGGCAATCCACGTCGTTGCAATCACGCCTACTTAACTTTTGTTGGTTTGGAAGACATAACGAATAAGCCCCAAGTCGTGCCTCCTGTTATTCCACTATCTCGTGAAGAAACGGACCAATATGAAGCAGCCGAACGGCGGCGTGAGTTACGCTTAATATTGAGCGGCAAAATGAAAGCCAAAGATGCAACAGGTTTGAGGGCACTTTTGGATATAAACAATTGATTATCAACTAATTAACAACCTTTTTACATTCATAAATATTCACCAAAAACACATGCCCTTTTAACTCGATTTTCCGCTGCTCATACTTTACAACATACCCCTCAGTATGCAGGTTAGAAAAAAAGGCGGTTGACACCGGACGGTTCGGTTCAGTTATCAAAATCGTTCCGTTTGGCTTCAATAAAGTTTTAAAAGCAATCAAAAGTGGCTCAAACGCTCGTTTTTCATAAGCCACATCAGAAGCCAACAAAAGGTCCGCTTTTACTGAGGGGTCAGTATTTCGCCAATCCAATTGTTGAAAACGGACTTTTTTATGGGATAAATTTTGTTCCCAGTTCAATTTTGCAAAATCCAACGCGTCGGCATCATAATCCGTTAAACAGACATCAGCATCCAATTTTCCTGCAATAATTGACGGCAAACCTAAGCCGCAGCCAATTTCTGTTACTTGCGTCATTGCAAGGGACGAAGCATCCTTTTTGGAGATAAGATGTTGATTTTCAATTAAATATTGACTCATTGCCACAGCAGAGGACCACAGTTCAGCCCAATAAGGTATGCGTTCATCAAGCACATCGGGATGATTATCGCCTTTCAGAATGAGGTTATCAAACAGCTCATCGAGGTTTTCGATGATGGTCAATTTGACGTTTATGTTCTTGAAATCTAAGGAAATATCCTTTGTTTTGAATGTCATAAAATGACTAATTTCTATTGACTAATGACTAATTTCTATTGACTAATGACTAATTTGTTGCGCTTGAGTACGGGGTATTTTTACAGGCAATAATAATAGTATACCGATAACGAATAAAAAACCCATCGCCAAAACACTATAACGTATGCCAATGATTTGATTTATAGAACCAAAAACAAACGTACCCATGATGACAGCAATTTTATCTGTAAAGTCATAAAAACTGTAAAAAGAGGTCGTATCTTTCATACCGTCAGGCATCAATTTGGCATAGGTCGCTCGAGCAAGGCTTTGAATACCGCCTTGAACAAAGCCTAATAAACCGCCTAAAGCGTAAAAAGCACCAATACTCTGAACAAAATAGGCTAAAAATGTGATGAAAATCCAAATACACAACATGATGACAAGTGCGAATTTATTACCCCGTTTTTCCGACAATTTAGAAAAAAGATATGCCCCAGCCGTTGCAACGATTTGGATGATGAGGACGAGTTTTATCAATTCGGTGACTTTCATTTTTAATTCAACGGATGCAAAAATGGAAGCGAGGAAAATCATAGTTTGGACGCCTGCATCGAAAAAAAAGAAACTTAAAAGGTAACGTTTAAGATTAAAATCGGTTTTTACGGTGTTCCACACCTTTATTAATTCGCCAAAACCGCGTACAATGGCTTTTATACTGAGGGGGGTATTTGCATCTTTGGGCATCCGATTGAAGGTAATTTGAGAAAAACCCAACCACCAAAGACCGACCATGATAAAAGCTAAACGCGTGGGAATGCCTTCGTCAGCAAAACCAAAAGCTTCATAATTCATTATCATTGCTAAATTAACAACCAATAACAAAGTACTACCGATATACCCGTACATAAAACCGCGTGCTGAGAGGCTATCAAATTTGTCAGGCGTGGCAATAATCGGCAAATAAGCATTATTGAAAACGACACCGCCCGCGTAACCTATCATTGCTATCACATATGTCCAAAAACCGATTTGCCATTGGTCAGGGTTTTGCATCCAAAACATCGCCATGCACGAAAACGCGCCCAACATGGTAAAAAACCGCATAAACAACTTGCGTTTGCCACCATAATCGGCGATACCTGACAAAATGGGCGAAGTAAAAGCAATCACGATATAAGCAATCGTTATCGCATACGCCAAAACAGCACTTGACAAAAAAGTAGAACCCAAAAAATTGACTTCTTTGGGTGCAATAGCAGCAAAAAAGGGTGGAAAAACGGCTGTTGTTATGACCAACGAGTGCGCAGAATTAGCACAATCGAAGAACGCCCAGCCGTTCATGGTGCGCGGATTGTTGATTTTTACTGAGGGGGTGGTTGCTGTTTCGTTTTGCATAGTGGATTTTTTAAATTTTGGACAATTTAGGGGTTTGTTTGATAGAAGGGTTGAATTTGAGCAAAATATTAATACTAGCAGTTAAAGAATAATGCCCAGAATAATGCCCAGAATAATGCCCAGAATAAATTAAGGGTTAACATAAATTGGTTTGAAAGTCAAAATAATAGTCAATGTGAGTTTTAAAGCAATTAATACCGTTTGTGTTACGATTTCGTTTTTTTTCATATTTAAAATGCTAATTTTGTTGGCAAATGCAATATTTTTGCAATTACATAGAAAAAATTATTAATATTAACTAAAATTGACGATATTTATTTCGCACTGTATAAAAATTAAAACTTTAAAGTATTTGTTTTAAAATGGCAATAATATTTTACCCTGATTACAAAGAAGCATCTGAACGCCACCTTGAAACGTGTCTTCAACTCGAAAATATTTTGAAAACACGATATCAAGCTAAATCTATTTTGACTGTACAAGAACGGAAAGATATGAAGTTTTTACTTTCGAATCTTTACTACCTTTCTGGTTATATTATTGAGTGTATCTACAATTTTAGTATTTTTAAAAATATTGGATTCCCTAATGATGTAGATATAAAACAGTTAAAATATTTGAGAAATGGTAACCCAATTCACTCTATTCCGTGTGCAGTAGCGTTTAGAAAATATGATGGCACACCAAGCAATGCTTTCATCATTGCCTCAGATGGAGGACATAAGTTGTTCGGAAAAATGGGCTTTTTCCAAACATATTATCCCATCTCTAATGCAAGTTTAATTCCTTTACTCGATGGAAATCCTTTAAAGATGACACGTCCTTGTAGAGATTTATTTTCAGAATGGGATGTTTACAAAAGGTATAAAATTGATATAAATTTGGGTTTCATCAACACCTTTGACTTCTTCGATTTATCCATTGAGGTTTACGAAGGTGTAATAAAATATCTTTAAAATGACAGCAGGATTATTGACTCTTGACAAAATTAGTTTACTGGACAAGCGACTGTCCAGTTTTGTATCTGAAAATAAGATAAAAAACTATCAAATCAAATTACTTCTAACAACCGAGATAGAAGTAGATATATTAGTTGAAACCCAAGGAAATATCAATTTCTTGGAATTTCCTGAATTTGAAGGTTACAACCAATTTATTCGTGTTAATGAGTGGGAACAGGATGAATTACCTGAGTGGCAAGAAAAACATCTTTTTTCTAATGGGCAAAAGCATATTGATAAAAGTATGCGTCGGCGATTGTCTAATTTGATTGAGTTGAAAGACAGACAAGAAAATACACCTTGTCCGATTATTACTTTTTATAGTTACAAAGGAGGTGTTGGAAGAACAACTACATTGGCTTTTTTTGCCAGTTGGTTAGCAACTCATCATTCTAAGAAAGTTATTATCATTGACTGTGATTTTGAAGCTCCTGGCTTTAGCAACGCCAATTATTTTGATTTGAACCGTGAAGAAAAAAAAGGAGTTGTTGAGTATTTTCTGGATAAGCAATTTTCAAGCCTTTCAGGAGAATATATGGATATACTTAAAGACTATGCTTATCAAGTACGCCCTGAATATGTAGGCAAAGGCGATATTTTTGTTATTCCTGCGGGTAATTTAAGTCTTGAAGAAGTAGAAGTTGGACGTACCCGCAGGGACGATTACCTTGAATCCCTATCAAGATTAGATATTTCGAGTATAGATAACATCATAAATCAGTTTCATGCTTTTTTTTCAGACCTAAAAAATCAACTTGGTTTAGATTATAATAATAGTGTAATATTGATAGATTCACGAACAGGATTTAATGATATTTTTGCCATTCTTTCGGCACTTTCAAATATTATTGTTGGCTTTTTCGGCAACAATAAACAAAGCCGAATCGGCTTGACTGAATTTTTAGACAATTTTGGAACAACTGAAAATAGACTTAATAAACAAATTATTATTGTCAACTCGATTTCGTCATCCAAATTTGAAGGTCTATTCAAAGAATTCGTTAGAAATTATCTCGAAGCGAATCTTGAAAAATTTCATGACGAAGAACTTGGTATGGTCACTTTTGATGATAATATTTTTAGATTAGATAGAATACCAGAGTTAGAGGAAATTGGAACAGAAGTAGAAAACCGTGATTTTATAAAGATGAATGGCTCAGGTTATTCATCGGACAAATTAAACAAAGATTTTATAGAATTTATTGCTCGTACTCCAGCTAAATTTGAAGATTTATTCGAGGAAATTGTGACTCAAATTGATGCGCAAATCGAGAAGTATGAAAGTTTTAATAATGAAAAAGGGATTGAATATATTGAAAGTAGCCCCCTCATGTATAATGGTTTAGGAAATGAGATTCCGTTGTCTGATAGGCTGGAGGATGCCAAACGGGAGACACGTCCAGTAATGCGCGAACGTCTATTATTAAATCTAGCGAATGAAAATAACTTTCCTAAACTTTACGCGGACGATGAACAACCTAAACTTGATAATTTTTACTTCCGCGATTGTATGAAAAGTATTTTTAATCGCGATATGTTTTTAATCGTTGGTTACAAAGGTACAGGTAAGACACATATTTATCAATCATTCAAGAATAAAGAAATTACTGAACGACTCTGCGCTCGGAACAATGAAAATTATCAGAAATATATCTTCGTAAATGTTATTCCTGTTCATGATGAATCTAAAAAGGATAGTTACTTTGACATTTCTAAATTTTCAAAATCATCTATAAATCAAGTAGGCAATGATTATTTCTTTGAGCGTTTTTGGTTAGCTTACGTTTGGAGTTCAATTTTTTCAGACGAAAATAAGCGCAAAATGGGTTATAATTTTTCGTTAAGTCAACCATCACGACTGATAATAAATGATAATGATTCTGCTGAATGGTTCAGAAATGCTATTTCCGATGACACCCAAATCAAAGGATTCGAACAAGATTTGAAAAAACTAGATTCTTATCTCCTTTCAAAAGATAAAATCATCATACTCTCTTTCGATGAATTGGATTTTATTGTAAAACCAAATGAATGGTCACAAGGTATTGCACCATTAGTTAAATATTGGCGTAACAATATATTTTCACGAATTTATCCCAAAATATTCGCTCGTGCCGACTTGTTTGGAATTATGGGCAACACAACAAACGCAAATGAAATGAAAGAGAAATCTATTGACTTACAATGGTCAAAAGAAGAACTATTCGCTTATTTTTTTAAATTTGTTTTTAAAGTAGATAAAATTGATTTCTTAAAACTGTGCTATGCTTTTGGTGATTTTAGCGAAAAAACAAAAAAGACAATCTTAGAAATAGAGCATAGTCTTGATGACGATAGACAAGTAGCCACAAGTGAAATTGAGAAATTAAAGTTTTTAGTTGATGCTTTTTTTGGTAAATCAGCAAATCGATATGATGACACGCCTAAAAGTTTTGGTTCAAGCTATGATTGGTTTTATAAAAATTTGACAGATGCAAAAAATACTATTAGTATTCGTCCTTTTTTAGATTTAATCAAAGAGTCAATAAAAATAGCACTCGAACCCAGTAACCTCAATCAAGAAAGTCAAAGATTAAAAAGATTACAAAAAGTTCTTTCAGCTCTTTACTATTCCAGTAAACGTTCAAAAGAATATTGCGTTAAACGATATTATGATGATTTATCACGAGACGAAGGCAATGAGTTCTTAGGCGTATTTTATCGATATATTAGACAAGATGGATTAGCAAAATATCGTGTTTATGAATTTAAGCGTGAGGTATTTGATGAGTTATTAAGAGCTATTTTAAATCGAACAGAGTATAGAAACGAGCCTGGTCTAAAAAACCAAACAGAGGACGATTTACGTAATATTCTTGTAAATAATGGTATTGTTTCTGTTTCTCAAAAAACAGAACGAAGGTTGACTTATTATACCATCCCTTTTTTATACAGAGATTTTTTAGGTGTCACTAAACCTGATAGATATTATCATAAAAACTAACTTATATTATCATTATTTGAACCTAAAAATATCTCATGGTCATTTTCGGAAAGCTTAGAATTCAAATTTGACAAATCAGCTCAAATCGTTTTGAATGATGTTAAAAAACCAAGTTATAGGGAAAAATACACTCATACCAACAAAGCGTTAATTGCTGTAGGCATCAATTTTTCAAGCGGGGCGAAGTGTATAAACGACTGGAAAACGAAAGAATTAAAAAAATAAATTTTCCAAAAAATTACTTAATTTCCAAATAAAAAGCCTATTTTTGCAGGCTTGAAAAAGCAGAATTTTTTTTTCAGATAAAAATACCCGATTTTGTTAAAAAATTTTCTGCATCATTTCTAATCTAAATTTTTTCAAAGACTTGATTCTCAATATGTTATAAATTTGGGAGAACTTACACCCCCTCAGTATTGACGGCTAAAATGGCACAATACTGAGGGGGTTAATAAGTTTATAGAACCCGAAAATGAGTAGCACATTCCGAGACAATTAGGTTAAAACGCGATATAGATATGTCATTAAAAAAAGTATCTACGAAACCCAGTAATGCTTTTGATAGCATTACCATTAGTTTGGCTTCGCC
>JAYTUQ010000345.1:0-4720 GCA_043744455.1 Saprospiraceae bacterium
TTTTAAACTTAGACCCCAATAGTTTTTTTCTGTCTCATTCTTTATTCAACAATTTTTAAACCATAGTAGTTTTATTCCTAATTTAACAAAGTCAAGTTATATGGCGTATAAAATGAATTAAAATATTAAAAATCAAACATTTATACCCCCTCAGTATTTTAACCTAATCTTTTCTTTCAAGGCAAAATTGGTGGTTTTAAATTTCTTACAGACTAATGAAAATCATCAATAAACATGATGTTTATAATTTGAACTTAGTCGTTTTTATCAATAATGAACCCATCAACATGAGTGCGATGCCGACTAACCCGAATATAACTTGCCGCAAATGAACGTTTTGTAAGAGAATCTTTTGTATCGCAATCCAACCTGTTATAATGGCACCTCGCATGAAAAGTAGCCATCATATTGACCATTATGAAGTCTGTATCAAATACCCAAAAACCGTTTCACCCCCTCAGTAATTTCGTACTTTGCATGGGCTTTTAAGCGTTTTATGCGTATTTAACGTATAAAACGCTTTCTTATACCTACAAAAACAACTATTAAAAGAGAATAATAAACAAAGAAAGGAATGATATAATCCACACCATCAAATGCCAACATAACGGTCATAATTAAGAGTTGAAACCCTAGACCATAGATGGAAATGAGGCTCATAAACCAATTTGGAAAGTGCTGAACAGCAACGGCTTTTCTATCCAATTGATAAATAATGATATCAAAAACGTCATAGAAAAGTTTGTACAAAAAGAATAAATTATTGACTAATTTCTGGCTCTCGTTTGGGAATGCGATGGGTGTTTCGTCTTCAATAACCCGACTTGTTTTATCACTGCCGTTGAACTTGTTTCTGATAATAACGTAGTAATAATTATAAAGTGTTCCTTGCAATTGAATGCAAAAAAAAGCCAAAAAGGTAGAAAACCAACCGATTTGGGCAATATAGTTTATCGTAAAAAGCAATAAGAAATTTAAGATGATATCAAAAATAGAATCCAAATAGCGGCCCGTATAAGACGGCGTATTTTTAACCCTTGACAATTCGCCATCGGCAGCATCGAGAATGGATTTTAAAATTAAAAAAAAACCTGCCGCCCAATAATATTGATTCAGCATACTCAAGATGGATATCAATCCTGAAATGCCAAAAGCGATTGTTACGTGAATGGGCGTAGCTGACGTGTTTTTGAGGCTTTGTGCTATCCAAACAGCAGCCGATCGCCCGTAATCTGAAAAATCTAAGAATTGGTTTTTAGTCAGTAGTTTTGACATCATTTTGTCTTTTTATATTTTTGAATATGAGGTGCGTCGCAGTATAACAATTTGATTCCATTAATGTTTTTTATAGTTTTTTTAGGGTTAAAGATGCAGAATATATGGCTTGTAAAAAGTAAATCATGAAAGACTTTGAAAAACAAAGCCTAAATCACCTATAAGTCTCTATTTTTGTTGTTTAACTGTTGTATTTTTATTTAAATATTAAAAAAAATGAATCAAGAACAATCAGCTCATATCACTTCATTGCATCTCAAAGGCTACAAAAGTATCCGTGACCTGTCTGTGGATTTAAAACAAGGGCTTAATATCATTATTGGGGGGAATGGGAGTGGTAAGACGAATTTTTTAGAATTTTTAGATGCGGCTTATCGGTCAGATTTTGGGCTTTTGTTGAATGGACGAAAGGTTGAAAGTGATATTAAAGGTGAGCCTTACTCTGTAAAAATGAAAGGAGAAAGAGTATTTCAAAGTGAACTGAAAGACGTTTCTTATGTAGTTGATGAATACAAAAAAATAAAAAATGAAGAAGCTACGGCACGTTATTCTCTGAATGAAGCAAAGAGAGTTCTTAGGGAAGAGCAAATCCCTAGTAAACTCTATCAAATATTAAGTGGTTATATAACATCAACGCTACTTATAAGATTTGAAAACCCACTGAATGAGATAATAAAGAATAAACTTTCACTGAATATATCTCGTCATTTAGAAGAGCTTTTTAATTTCAACATGATAAATTCAAGTTTGAAATCAAATAATGGACAAGTTTCTTTTTTAAACAAAATTTTTTTTAGGCATTCTAATCAAATTAGTCACGATGAAAAAGTTGGACATATTATCAATGTTATTGTTGAGAATAAAATATTTTTAATTGACTCTTTACGCCAAAACCTCAAACAGTTTTCTCCCATAAAAGACATAAAAATTGATTGGGCATTAACCCGAAGAACCATTCAAGAAGATGAAGATGGTAGTGAAACAGCCTCAATAGATGGCATTGATTTTCAATTCTTTGTGAGCAATGAATGGCTAAATTGGACACAATTGTCAGACGGTACAAAACGCTTATTTTATCTCATTGGTAGCGTCACTTATGCCGATGAAAACACTATTATATTAATGGAAGAACCAGAATTGGGCGTGCATCCGCATCAGCTGTCTTTGTTGATGAATTTTTTAAAAGCACAAAGTGAAAATAAGCAAATTATTATTACGACACATGCACCAGAAGTATTGAACTGCTTGAAAGCCAATGAATTAGACCGCATTATTGTTGCACGACATGAAGGAAAGGCTGGAACAAAAATGTATAAATTGAATGAAAAAGAAGAAGCAGATTTACGTTCTTACATGAAACACGAAGCAAGCATAAGCGATTATTGGCTTCAAACGGGTTTTCAGATAGAAAATGAGGAGGAGGCTTTATCATGAAAAAAATTGGTATCGTTGGAGAAAACTATCAAAATGATGCTTGCGCTTTCAGCTTGTTGATGACCCCTCAGTATAAAGACGCTGTGCAATTCATTCCAATTATTAAGAAACCTAATACGGGTACAGAAAAATTGGGTCGCTTGATTTTGGCTGCTATTGACAATGAAAATTTGGATGCGGTCATTTGTATAAAAGACCTCGACACTCACCCTGAACTTTCAGAAAGAGAAACATGGTTTAGTGATTTGAATAAAATAATTCAAAAAGGCGTATTTTATTTGGTTGTTATGGAGTTAGAAGCCTTGTTTTTAGCTGATATTGACAATATTAATGCTATTTTTAAAACTAAAATAAGTTATAAAGGCAATCCCATTAAAGAAATTGACCCTAAAAAGTTCCTCATCAAAAAAACGAATGGTAAGTATAGTGAGAACGACAGTTCAAAAATTTGTCAAAGCATTTCATTTCAAAAAGTCTACAAAAACCATATAGGAGAGCGCAGTTTTCAAGCATTCATACATCGCTTTGAGCAACAATTCATTAGCCCACATTAACCAAAATTAACAATCCATCAACTTCGATTAACCGCCTATCGTCGCCACATTCCGTACTTTTGTTGTCAAGTTTTAATAGGTCAATGCTTTAAGGTTAACTTTATCTCCTTAAATTAATTACCAATACCAACAATCAATAATTTATACGGAATGAAAAAGATTTTTACAGTCTTCACCCTAATTTTTTCTTTTGGGATTACCCAAATCTCTGCTCAAAAATTTGCCATTACAGGTACGGTCGTTGATAGCAGCGGTCAAGGCATGCATAATGCAACGGTTTTGTTGCTTGTAGCAGCGGATTCGTCGCTCGCTTCTTTTGGTCGCACAACGGATAAAGGGGTTTTTACCTTGAAAAATGTGCCTCCCTCGGTCGTATACCTCTTGAAAATCACCTTTGTGGGTTATGAACCCTATTTTCAAGACATCAAAAATGACGTCAAACCCAATGGATTGGGTATACTCGACATCGGCGGCATTCGCATGACCCCCCTCAGTAAATTGCTCGATGCAGCCCTCGTAACAGGCTATAAAGACCCTGTGAAAATCAATGGCGATACGACAGAGTTTAACGCATCGTCTTTCAAAGTGCAACCCAATGCGGTCGCAGAAGATTTGATTAAAAAACTACCAGGCGTGGAAGTTGCAAAAGATGGCACCGTTACCGCGATGGGTGAAACGGTCAAACAAGTTTACGTCAATGGTAAGAAATTCTTTGGTAAAGACCCCAAAGTTGCTTTGCAAAACTTACCTGCCAATGCCATTGAGAAGGTAAAAATCTATGATAAAAAAAGCGACCAAACCGATTTTTCAGGCATTGATGACGGCGAACGTGAAAAAACGCTTGATTTTACCCTAAAAGCCGATTACTCGAAAGGCGTTTTTGGCAATGCAACCGCAGGCGGTGGTGCGGCGAAAGACCTTAAAGATGCCCGTTATATTGGTAAATTCTCTATCAATAAATTCTCGAAGACGCAGCAACTTTCAGTGTTGGGTTTGGGCAATAATATCAATAAAACAGGCTTTTCTGTTGATGATTATATGGGTTTCACAGGTACAACACAACGTATGCGTAGCGGCGGCGGCGGTGGTGGTGTACGCCTTCAATTTGATGGCTCACAAAGCGTGCCCATTGATTTCGGCAACAATAAAGGTATACAATCGGCTCTGTCGGGTGGTTTGAACTTCAATAATGTGTTTTCACCTAAAACAGAATTGAACGTTAGTTATTTCTATAATGATGTCATAAACAACCAAACAAAAGTCTCACAGCGCGAAAACTTCTTAACGAATCGTACTTTTAAGACCAATTCAAACTCGGATTCAAGGACAGAAAACCAAAATCACCGTGTTAACTTAACGCTCGACCAAAAGATTGATACGTTTACGTCTCTGAAATTAACGTCCGTTTTGTCGGCGACTAAAAACTTTGCAAACTCAATATCAGAGACAGAAAACCT
>JAYTUQ010000346.1:0-4720 GCA_043744455.1 Saprospiraceae bacterium
GCAGGACAAGCATCGCTGGGCTTTTGTTAGTTACCTTTTACTTTTATATCTTTATTTATCAGCGGTTGGGGGCGGACACAGCAATGAATTCCCTGCCTGCAGCAATACCCTACCGTTGGCTGCTATACCTCGGCGATGAGTTGCAAAAGTTGGTTAACAGGAGGCAAAAAATCCTATTAAAGCAGAATTTTGAAAATCATAAATCTTTTATTCTCTAGGCTCAAAAAAAATGTTAGTCATCAGACTCATTCCTTTTATAACCAAAAATTAAAATCATGACAACTTTTTCAAACGAAGAAATATTGCTAACGTCAGATGACAAGGCAATAACATTAACTAATCATCGTATTATTTACAAAACACCTGAAGTGAATCAAGAGATGCTTCTTAAAGACATCGTTGGACATGAAATTATTAAAAAGAAAGAAAAATATTTTCTTGGTCTTGCAGCAGCGGCAGTAGTGGCTTTAATTTTATATATTTCGTCCGTCAGACCTAACAATGGAGAAAGGCATGGGATAAATGTTAACGTGCCACCGTTGGTTTATCTATTAATAATTCTGCCATTTGTATTTTACTTCTGCTATAATGCATTTCAAAAAAAAATATTGAAAATTTCAGGGCGATATAATAATATTGAATTTTCGATTAAGAATCTTAGTCAGAACAGTTTAGATAAATTTATTAATAGATTATCGGTTGAGTCTTACAATCGGAAAAAAGAAAACCAATAATTCTATTATACTTGGACGCAAACAAAAAAGCGTGGAAAGTACAGCAGCCAACAAAAGTATTGCCGCAAGTGGGGCTGGACGTTGAAATTTTGGCAAATTGCATCGCTGTACAGTGGTCCGGGCTTGACGAATTACTATTTGGCTTTTAGTTGTTATCTTCAATTTTATAACGTTATTGAGCAGTTGTTCCGGGCAGGACAAGCAATGAATATCCCACCTGCGGCAATACCCGACCGTTGCATGCAAGCTTAAAATGATACTTCGCAAAACTTTAAACATAACACTTTTACTGACAATGACCTTGGCGTTGTTTGCTTGCTCTCGGACAATTACTGGTTTGACAAAGGAGCGAATTAAAATTCAAAAAGCTGTTTTTAAAATTCAAGTACCTACCGGTGACAAAAAAGTAAACACTACAATTGGTGGACACGGTTTGTGGTTCACAATTATATATCCTGACAGTTCCTTTATATATTATACAAGTGACTGGGCTTTTGTGACACCTAACAATAATAATTATAAAACTATCGGTTTTAATCCACCGCCTGGTGGCATAACTTCTGACTCGATAATAGCTGGACAACAATCAGATGGAAGATTTTGGAAAGAAATCTTTTACTGGACTGAAAGTTATAAGAGAGGGTATTGGATTGGCTATAAAAATATACCTAAAGACAAAGTAGGTTTATTTGACAAATCACTATTGACATTAAATCGTTGACGAAACAAGCCTGCATGCAACAAAAGGTTTTGTGCAATTGGGGCTGGACGTTGCAGCAATCATCAGCAGTGCATATCCAAGCTTTGGTTTCGGCGGACGGAAATCTACCAGTCATTAGTTTTTAACTTCAACATTTGTTTATTAATTTAGCTTCAGTTCCGGGCGGACAGTCGGTCAATTCCCCAACTGACACAAAGCCTCAATCGTTGGGCGTCATTGTAACAGATGCCATATTCAAACACATTTTATCTTCCAACTGTATCAAGTTGACACATCAAAAAGGGCTTGACTTCCTAACTCACAGACATTGGGAATAAAATTTTATGGACAACTTTTGACCAAAGAAAATTATTTGTTACTTTTGGACACAAATTGACCAAATGGCAGTCGTAAAAAAATATTCAACTTTTGGCGAGCATCTTAGAAACCTAAGAGAATTTACTGGTTTGACATTGAAGGAAGTTGCAACAGATTTGCATATTGACACTTCTTTGCTTGCAAAAATTGAACGCAACGAACGACAACCAAACAGGCAACTAATTAAAGAGTTTTCTAAATTCTTCAAAGTTGAAGAAAAAGAATTGGTTGACGAATTTTTAAGCGACCAAATCGTTTACAAAATTTTAAATGAAGAAACCGATTTAAACATTTTAAAAGTTGCTGAAAGCAAAATAAAATACTTAAAAACTCACAATGGCCAAATACAATAGAAATATAACGGAACTTAAAACAAAGGCTGCAATGTGGTGGCCTGAAGAATTAAAAACGAAAAACGCTTTAGCCAATGTTCTTCCTTTGCTTCTAAAAACCCAAGATGACTTTTTACATCTTATTGTTTTGAGTAAAAATGACCCATTTCAACTTTTTGATTTAATAAAAGTTGCCAAATACCCATCAAATCTATTTCTTAAACATTTAGCAGTTTTATCAGACTACGGAGGCGAACCAATTCAACGCTTAGGACGTTCTTTCAAAGAAATTTTTCCAAAAGGAAAAGGAGCAAATGGAAAATACTATTTCGATTTTATTTGGAAAGAAAAAAAATTCAAATACGAGTTTAAGGCTTTACCTGTTAATGGACTAAACAGCAAAAAACTATTCATTGACGGAGCAGGATTAATTAAAGAAAAAGAATTAGACGATTTAACGTGTGATATGATTGCACTTTTATTGTTTGCTTCAACTTCTGATTATGCTGAACACGCTGGTTTAACTGCTTGTGAAATTGGTACTATGCTTGGCGATGAGGATGTGTTAACAAAATTTGTAAAGCAGAGATACATAATTGTTAGTAAACAAACAAGCGGTGCAACCGCAAATAGTTTGGGGCAATTAGCACAATCCGAAATAGTAAGTTTCCTTACCAAAGAACTTGGGGACAGATACAAAATCATTCGTAACGGTTATATTACCATTGATGGTTATGATAAAAAAGGCGGAATGCCTTTTGACTTAGTTGTAGAAAAGGGAAAGAAAAAAGTTGGCATTGAAGTTAGCTTTCAAGTTACTACAAATAGCACCATAGAAAGAAAAGCTGGACAAGCAGCAGACCGCCAAGCATTAGTTCACAAAAGCGGTTATCAGATTGCTTATGTTCTTGACGGTGCTGGAAATTTTCAGCGTTCATCTGCAATTTCAACAATTTGTAATCATAGCGATTGCACAGTAGCCTATACAGTTGCAGAATTTAAAGTATTGTCTAACTGGATAAAAAGTGTGCTATGATAAAATTCATTGATTTATTTGCAGGAACTGGTGGCATTCGTTTAGGATTTGAACAAGCTTGTAAAAAGTTTAGTTTAAAAACTGAATGTGTATTTTCATCTGAAATTGATAAGAATGCTTGTGCTTCTTATGAATTAAATTTTGGACACAACCCGTTTTCAGACGTTACACAAGTTGAGGAATTACCGCCTTTTGATTTTATGTTAGCTGGGTTTCCTTGTCAATCATTTTCATATGCAGGAAAACGCAGAGGGTTTGGGGAAACAAGAGGAACTCTATTTTTTGAAGTTGAAAGATTACTCTCTAAATATAAACCTAACGGATTTTTACTTGAAAATGTGAGAGGCTTGACAACTCACGATGAAGGACGAACTTTTGAAACTATAATTAATAGCCTTAAAAATTTGGGTTATAGTGTCGAATATTTCCTTTTAAACAGCAGCAATTTCGGAGTTCCGCAAAATAGGGTTCGCATTTATATACTTGGAACTTTGGAAGAGCCGATTAAAATGAAACTTCATTCAGATGTAGGTGCTTCCGACTCTCACAAGTTCAAAGAATTTAGTGGACAGACTTCACTCTTTTCTGAACAAATAAAAATTAAAGTGGTAAAAGACATTCTTGAAAAAAATGTTTCAGAAAAATATAATTGTACAGAGGATTTCGTAAGTAAATTAAAAAATGTTGTTGGTAATGACCTTTCAAAACTACACGGTTATAGACTAATAGATTATAGAGGTGGGCAAGCTATTCACTCTTGGGAATTAGGAATAAAAGGGAAATGCACAAAAGCTGAAATTGAATTTTTAAATCTTCTAATTGGAAACAGAAGAAAGAAAACATTTGGTACACATCAAGACGGTAAATCTTTAACAATCGAACAAATAAAAACATTTTATAAAAAGAACGACCTTGACACCATTTTGAGTTCATTAGTAAACAAAGGTTATTTAAGTGCTTATGAGGACAAATACAATCCTGTCGCAGGTAATATGTCTTTCGAGGTATTTAAGTTTCTTGACCCAGTAAGTATTTCCATTACTTTGACAGCTTCGGACACAAACAGACTTGGAATTATTCAAAATGGTAAAGCAAGAAAAATGACACCAAGAGAATGTGCAAGGCTTCAAGGTTTTCCTGACACTTACAAGCTGTTAGACAACGACAATGCAGTGTATAAGCAAATGGGTAATGCTGTTTCTGTTCCAGTAATTGAGGCAGTAATTACAGACCTCATTGCAAACAACAACTTATTTAACAAGACAAAAAGTAGCTCTTCAAAGTCACATACTTTATCTATTCATCAAACCACAATGGTTGACAAAAATGTGCCGAAGAGTGTGCCTTTTCTAACACATTAACAAACAGACCGAGAAGAACAACGAACGCACAACATGGGGTTTGGCGTTATTGGGGCAGGACGTTGTAACTTCAACTTCAGCATGTCTCGTCCTGAAATAGGTTGTCTGCAAAACAACCAAAAATGGATATCAAACAACAATGTATTACCGAGTATTTAACCCAGGGAACCGGTTACCGC
>JAYTUQ010000347.1:0-18496 GCA_043744455.1 Saprospiraceae bacterium
TATATAATGCACAAAAATACAAAATGCCACTTTTGAGGATGTCTCTACTTTTTTTAATTAAAAAATAACCATATTGATATAAGGTATCCTTGTATTCATATTCTTTTTATACCTTCGTATAGTTACGATACAAGTTAAAATTTCACATTTAAAACAAGTATAATGAAAAACAGAATAAGTTTTCTACTCTTTTTCTTTTCGGTTACTCTATTCAGCCACAACATTATCAATAATTACGATGCTTTGGTGCATGAAAAGAAAAAAGAAAAAAATGTCAAGGTGGTTTTGACCAATGGTCAAGCACATTGTGCTTTCACGCCCAAACAGACAGGAACAGCTTTGGACACCCTTCGCAATTGGGCTAAAACGGGTCAAAAACCAAGTGCTGAAATGGCTTTGCCTTCTCCAACTGCGCCACAAAGTGACACTTTGTGTTACGAATTACGCATTTATTACTGTGAAAAAGGCAGATTGAACAACCTTTTAAGCCGTTTTCGTAACCACACAACCAAACTTTTTGAAAAACACGGCATGACTAATGTCGGCTACTGGACGCCTTTGGAAAATGTGGATGACAAGTTGTACTACATTTTATCTTATCCCAATCGCGCGGCTCGAGACGCTTCTTGGAAGGCTTTTGGCTCAGATACAACTTGGCAAAGGGTGCAAAAAGAAAGCCAATTGGACGGTAAAATTGTAGCAAAAGTGGAAAGTATTTTCTTGAAATCCACGGATTTTTCACCCAATAATTTCAAATCAAGTGCCAATAGCACAATTTGGGAATTTAGGATTTATACGCCAACACCCAATAACTTGGACTTTCTTTTGGAGCGTTTTAGAAGTTCTACGGTGAAACGTTTTGAGCAATACGGCATAACCAACAAAATGTATTGGACAACTGATACGGACAAACCAGAGGATAAAAAACTCTATTATTTCCTCACGCATCCTTCAACCGATGCTCAAAAAATTGCCTTCGATAAGGTAAGAAATGACCCAGAGGGGATTGAGATAAGAAAGGCATCGGAAGTAAAAGGTGGCGGTCCTTTGACGGTAAAAATAGAGTCTATTTTTATGTATCCAACGGATTTTTCAAAGTTGAAATAAAATGAAACTCGAACATCTTGCCGCTGGGCGTGGTTTGTCTTTTTTATTGTTTTTTAATGGGTTTTACTGAGGGGGCGCATTCGTTTGAATTAGGATTAATGGGATTTATTAGGATTCGATAGGATTTACGTGTGCATACCTCGAATCCTATCAAATCCTAATAAAATCCCATACATCACGATTCAACACCGACACCAGCAATGCCGTTTTTTAATTTAAACACTTGTGCCTAAAATTAATGAATACCCCGAACCCTACTATACAGCACGTCTGGAGACGTGCTGTATAGTAGGGTTCGGTTTGGAAACCACAAGTGTCGGAAACACGCGCTATAGGTTTAACTCTTGTAAAAAATCAAGCAATTCAGGCTTACCATGACATAATTGAATGATAATTTTCAAAATTTCTCTATCGAGTTCATTGATAAATTTGAGTTTAGCGATTCTAAAACTGTCAATTCTATTAAGTTTTCGATAAATGTAAATGAGCATTATGGCAATCAAGTGCATGAATAACATTATTTTAATACCATTTTCACTTCTCGATACTAAATGGCAAAAACCAAATTCCTGCTTTAAAAACCTAAAAAAAATCTCGATTTCCCACCGAAGACGATATATTTCGGTAATATCTTGTGCCGATAAGTCAAAAATATTGGACAAAAACCATATTGGATGACCGGTATCTTTTCTGACAGCTTTTACAAGTCGCAGCGTAAATTTTGTTTTTCGCGTCTTATCATCGTACAAGTAAACTTCTTCATCAGCTAAAATCTTTAAAGTGTCTGTTTGGGGTTCTTTGCCTTCTTCAATAACTGTCACATCTCTAACTTTTTTATGTTTTGTACCCTTTGGTTGTTCTCCTCCTGTACGAGTAACAAACTTTTTCGATTGCTCATTGAATTCTCCAAATCGTTTACGGGACGATAGACCTTGGTCAAATACAATAATTTCGTCTTCTGATATGACGGCATTAGATAACACTTCACCTAAGGCGATTTGGTCACTGACATACGTTTGCTCGTTTTGAAAAACCGCTTCTTTAGGCACAAGTCCGTCAAATCCTATAGTAAATTTCAGATTTAATTGACTTTTATCTTCTTTTTTATTTTTCCTACCATTGACTATACCATTGATTTTCAGTAACTTAGATGATATACCAATGATAGTGGCATCAAAACGCATGACTTTAAAGTTCTTTAACGCTACTTCGCTAAATAGTTCTGACATTCGTTCACTTGTTTGCTTGAATATAGATTTAAAGTAATCAACTTTAATCGAATTCAATCGGTCACCAATCGAACTATGGTCTGTCCTTCTGTTATCTGTTATATTAGCAAAGGTTTGAAAATGAAGACTATCAAATAGAGTTTCTAAAATACGTAATGATAGTTCTTTTTGAGTCAAAAGCCCATAAAGTAACAATTGAAATACTGTTTTGCCATGTAATCGCTTAACTTGATAATCAACTTTACTCGACTCTCCGATTTGTTCCAAATCGCTATCGGGAAGATACGACAGTAATTTTTTGACACTTATTCCTTCTTTTTTCATCCTGCAAAGGTAGGAAATGAGTCTATTTCAAGGTTTCCGACACTTGTGGTTTCCAAACCGAACCCAGCTTACGAACACCCTGCGCCAGCGGGTGATTTTTCAATATAATACATGAGCATTTTCCAACAGCTTTTCGTAGTATTCATTTTACACCCCCTCAGTAAAAAGCTGTTTTTAGGCTTAAAAGAACGTATAAACGCCTTCCAAAACTAAAAAGTCCTCGTTCAAGCCTTTGGATGCTCGAACGAGGACATTGTAATTCAGTAGGTATAAGAGGGGAAAATCGAAACCCCATATCGTACATCCCGAAATAATCGGAAAAAAGATTTTTAGAGGGTTTTGAGCTTCGTTGGTTGACGGCTTCGTTCAAAACAAGCCTGTTGATGACTGATAGTCATTTACAGGCTTATTTATTAAGTATTTTCTTTTTCATTTTTACAAAACCAACGTTTGAATCCCATGTGGTAAAATGGTTACTTCAGCCGCCTTAGTGCCAATACATAAATTATACAACACTTTCTGGCTACTTTGATTCATCACAATCACTACTAATTTGCCATCGGTATTGATAAAAGAAGTCGTCAATAATGCACTGCGGCTGGCGGCACTAATAACTCTTTTTGCACCCAAGCGAATAAATTTTGAAAAATGCCCGATGTAGTAATAAGACGGAGTGAAAATCAATTCCCCCGTTTTAGTATCGGCATGAATAGGTGCAAAACAAAAATTCCCTACATGATTGGGTCCGCCTGTTTCATCTAACAAAATGTTCCAATCTGTCCAACCCACTGTGCCATTATTAAAATCATTAATCATGGAGCGTCCATAACGTTCGCCATTTGCCCAAAATTGGTATTTTTTAGGGTCAAACCTTTCAACACACCCCTCAGTAAAAAGCAATTTTTTATCGGGATAAGCCTTATTGGCAAACTCAACGTTTTCAAACATCGGTAAGCCACCGCTCCACGATTCGTACCAGTGAAAGCCCATGCCCCAAGCATATTTTGACGCTTCAGGGTCGCTGAAAATAGTATTGGCGCGTTGATTCATTAAATCCCGATTATGATCCCAAACGATGATTTTTTTATTTTCTAATCCTTCTTTTT
Organism: Saprospiraceae bacterium; assembly: GCA_043744455.1. Lineage (GTDB taxonomy): Bacteria > Bacteroidota > Bacteroidia > Chitinophagales > Saprospiraceae > JAAFJT01. The sequence continues at coordinate 3,767 of JAYTUQ010000347.1, forward strand.
TCATAGTTGGACCAAGATATTTCTTCAAAAAATCGCGTTCATCTTCTGCTGAATAGATGCACGATTCCCACCGTTGAGTTGCCATCGGTTCGTTTTGAATCGTTAAGCCCCAAATTGGAATACCCTCTTTTTCGTAGGCTTTTATGAATTTAGCGTAGTAATTTGCCCAACTTTGAGCAAATTCCGTTTTCAATTTACCGCCTTCCAACAAATTATTATTGCTTTTCATAAAGGCAGGCGGACTCCACGGACTGACATACATGGTCAACTTGCCACCTGCCGCCGCAATCGCTTGTTTTATAAAAGGAATACGAAATTGCTTATCATGGGCAATATTAAAAGATTTCAAATCTTTATCCCCTTCATTAATATAGGTGTAGCTGCCGCTACTAAAATCACAACTATGAATATTAGTGCGAGCCAGGGTGTAGCCAATGCCTTTATTGACATCGTAATATGCCTCTAAAAAAGATTTTTGCTTTTCTTTAGATAACTTTGCAAAAATTTCAGCACTGGCATCGGTTAAAGCAGCCCCAATACCCATGAAAGTTTGAAAGGTTTTAGTCGGGTCAACAAAGACACATACCTGACCTTCATTGGGTTGAGCAAGGTCTCTAAATTTTACATTATCTGTCAGTGATAACCTCAAATTAGAACTATCGGCAGTCGAATAAACGGCGACCGTTTTGCCTTCAGTGGTGAATAGTTTAGCTTTTGCCTGTGCAAATGTTTGATGGCTTAAAATTGCCCATAGAGCGATTACTGCGAAGAGAATTTTTTTCATTTTTTAATTTATGATTATATTGATAAATTGAACTGACAATATAAGTAAAAATTTAATAATCAATAAATTAAAAATAATTATGAAAATACAACTCACAGCGATGCTATTCATTGCGTTTTTAACGTCATCTGCGCATCTACAAGCCCAATCCGATACAATAAAAGTCAAAAAATATCAGGCAAAACCACCCAAAACACAACCATTTGGGGCAGAAGCGTTTAAAAGGTCTAAAAAAACAACTTTGCGTTGGCTTGGTATGGCAGGTTTTTTAATCAACAGTCGTGGTACAACTTTTATGGTTGACCCGCTTTTGGAAGGATTTGATATGCCCATAATGATTGATTTTCCGATTGCTGCCAAAGATATTCCGCATTTAGATGCGGTCTTTGTGACCCATGCGGATAATGACCATTTTAGTGTACCGACAAATGTGGCGATCTCAAAGGTGACGGATGTATTTCATTCAACGGTTTATGTGGATTCATTGATGAAAAACCTCAAGCTTAAATCGTTCGGACATGACATTGGTGCTGTTTTTAAAGTTAAAAATATCACTATAAAATTGACACCCGCCGACCATGCTTATCAAAATGCATATCCAGGCATGAGTCAGCGTTGGTTCAAAAATGAAGATGCTTGCGGATTTTTGTTTGATACGCCCGATGGAACGATTTGGGCACCAGGCGATTCGCGATTAATGCCTGAACATCTAACTATGACAACGCCCGATGCTATTTTATTTGATTTTTCAGATAGCGAATGGCATTTTACTTTTGAAGGTGCTGTGAAAATTGCCAATGCTTATCCCAATACACCTTTATTGCTCAATCATTGGGGTTCAGTTGACGCACCTGATTTCGCTCCTTTCAATGCTGACCCTGCAAAATTGCTCAAAGCGGTTAAAAACCCAAAACGTGTCCATATTTTAGCACCCGGTGAGCCGTTTACACTTAAAAGGTTGGAAAAAGGTAAAAAGTAATAATTGATTCATGGAAAGTACCCCCTCAGTATTAGCCTACCTGAATAGCCAATTGTTTGAAATTCATAAGTTTTGATTTGAATAGTATTTTAAAAGAATCTACTACTCCGCTACCTTTGTATTTTTAAACGTAAAATTTTACACGTAAAATGGAAAAAAGAAAATTAGGCAATCAAGGTTTAGAAGTTTCAGCATTAGGACTCGGTTGTATGGGCATGAGTTTTGGCTATGCACCGTTCCCACCGAAAGAAGATGCCATTGCGCTCATTAGAAAAGCGGTAGAACTGGGCGTTACGTTCTTTGATACTGCCGAAGTATATGGACCTTTTAATAACGAAGAAATTGTCGGGGAAGCCTTAGAACCCTTTAAAGGGCAAGTAACGATTGCGACAAAATTCGGTTTTAACATAGTAGATGGTAAAATGGCGGGTGTCAATTCTCGCCCTGAAAACATCAAAAAAGTAGCCGAAGAATCCATGAAAAGATTGAAAGTGGATGTCATTGACCTTTTTTATCAACATCGCGTAGACCCCTCAGTACCGATTGAAGATGTGGCAGGTGCCGTTAAAGATTTGATAGCCGAAGGCAAAGTAAAATATTTTGGACTGTCAGAAGCGGGTGCACATACCATCCGTAAGGCACATGCGGTGCAACCTGTTTCAGCACTGCAAAGTGAATACTCGCTTTGGACGCGGCAGCACGAAGCAGAAATATTGCCAACTATTAATGACTTGGGCATCGGTTTTGTGCCTTTCAGTCCATTGGGAAAAGGATATTTGACGGGTGCCATTGATGAAAATCGCAAGTTTGAAGCAGGAGATATACGCGGTGTTATTCCGCGTTTTTCAGAAGAAGCGCGTGTGGCAAATAGAGCTTTGTTGGCATTAATTGAATCTTTTGCGAAACGTAAAAATGCGACAAATGCACAAATCGCTTTGGCGTGGGTTTTAGCGCAAAAACCGACTTATGTGCCGATTCCTGGAACGACTAAAATTCATCGCTTGATTGAAAATAATGACGCAGTTAACATCACTTTTAGTGCCGATGAATTGGCTGAAATTGAAGCGGCTTCAGCAAAAATCCAAATTATGGGTGCGCGTTATACAGAAGCACAAGAGAAGACAACAGGACTTTGACATACACCCTCTCAGTATTTTTCAGTACTTTTGCCCTGTTTTTGTACATTTCAATCAAATCGATTATGAACAACAATCGCACTGTTTTAATTCTCATTTTGGGTTTATTATCCGCCATTGGACCTTTCTCAATTGACACCTATTTATCAGGCTTTCCGAGTATAGCAACGGATTTGCACGTCACCGTGGATAATGTGTCCTATTCATTAGCCAGTTTTTTTATTGGTATTTCATTAGGTCAAATGCTTTATGGTCCTTTACTCGACCGTTTTGGTCGTAAAATACCTTTAATGATAGGTTTAGTCATTTACTTTTTGGCTTCAGCGGGTTGTGCCATTGCAACTTCTATCAAAATGCTGATTGTTTTGCGTTTTTTACAAGCGTTAGGCGGTTGTGTCGGCATGGTTGCACCGCGAGCGATTGTGAGAGACAGTTTTCCAGTCCATGAAAGTGCCAAAGTCTTTTCTACTTTAATCCTCATTTTGGGCGTATCGCCGATTATTGCCCCGACAGTTGGCAGCTATATGATTACGGCTTTTGGGTGGCATTCAGTCTTTTGGTTACAAGCTTCTTTGGGCGTTTTAATGTTTTTAGGTGTTGTTTTTCTATTAGATGAAAGTAGAAAGGGCGATAAAACGATGTCGCTTCGCCCCAAACCCATCACCAAAACATTTTGGGGTGTTTTCAAAAATCCGCAGTTTTTCACTTATTCCCTCGCTGGTTCATTGGTGGCAGGTGGTGTTTATGCCTATATATCAGGTTCGCCCTTCGTCTTTATGAAAATGTTTCATGTCAATGAAAAACAATACGGTTGGATTTTTGGCTTCTTGGCGGGTGGACTCATTTTGAGTAGCCAACTCAATAACTTAGCCCTTAGAAAGTATAATTCTGAACAAATCATACGTGTGACGATAACCATTCAAACAGGAATTGGTCTTTTATTATGTGCAGCCAGTTTTTTCAATTGGCTGACTTTGCCCAGTGCTATTGTGCTTATCTTTTTATTTTTATGCTGCCAAGGCTTTAGTTTTCCCAACTCTTCTGCATTGACATTGGCTCCTTTTTCAAAAGAAGCAGGCAGTGCTTCCGCGCTCATGGGTGCTATTCAAATGGGTATTGGTGCATTGGCGGCGGCATTGGTGGGTGTGTTGAGTAATGGGACAAGTTTGCCAATGACGGGTGTTATGGCAGGTTGCGCTTTGTTGGGTTTTACAATATTTAGTATTGGACGCTCTTTTATTGTACCCATTGATGTTAAATTAGAATAAAATAGTTTGATAGAAACGGTGAAAGGTAGAAGTACCCCCCTCAGTAATTAAGCCTAAGATGCGTTCATAAAATATCAGCTCCCCTTTTGAGACAGCCTCTTCACGATAATAATTATTCCTCTTACGGTTCAAGTACTACAAAAATAGGTAACTTCACCCAACGCTATATTGAGCAAATTCTTTCTGACAACGACAACTTTACTAATCTTAGAATTCTATTAACAAAAAAATCTAATGCAAAACAAGGATGGCTTCTTCAAATAAAACTTTAATCCCCATCATCACCAGTGCTACGGTCGGTACAATTATCGAGTGGTACGATTTTTATATTTTTGGAAGCCTTGCCACTATTATTTCCACGAAATTTTTTCCTCAAGGAGATGCCGTTGCCGCTTTTCTTGCCACGCTTGCGACTTATGCAGCAGGTTTGTTGGTACGACCCTTCGGCGCATTATTCTTTGGGCGTTTGGGCGACTTGATAGGTCGCAAATATACCTTTATGGTTACATTACTACTGATGGGTGGCTCTACTTTTGCCATTGGATTTATACCTACTTATGAAACAATTGGCTTTGTTGCACCTGTCATTGTGCTTATTTTAAGACTTTTACAAGGACTTGCCATTGGTGGAGAATACGGCGGTGCAGCCACTTTTGTTGCTGAACATTCGCCCATAAACGAACGTGGCTTTTGGACATCTTGGATTCAAGTATCCGCAGTTGTTGCCTTTTTAATGTCACTTCTCGTGATTACATTTTTCAAAAACATTATGAACCCTGTTGATTGGGAATCATGGGGCTGGCGGATTCCGTTTTTAATTTCCATTTTCATGCTTGCCATTTCTTTTTATATCCGTAAAAATATGGCAGAATCACCCCTTTTTGCCCATGCAAAAGCGGAGGGTAAAACTTCCACAAATCCATTAAAAGATTCATTTGGCAATAAGGCAAATTTAAAGGTCGTCTTACTGGCTTTGTTTGGTGTAACGATGGGTGCAGGTGTTATGAGTTGGGCTACTTTGTTTTATATCCAATCATTTTTGCAGAGAACTCTGCTTATAGATTACAATCAAGTCAATACCATCATTATTTATGTATTACTCATTGCACTGCCTATGACCATTTTTTGGGGATGGCTTTCTGATAAGGTCGGTCGCAAGCCCATAATCTTAACCAGTTTGTTGCTTGCAGTGCTGTGTTTCCGCCCAATATTTGAACAAATTTATCAAACTGTCAACGTAAAAAATAAATTTGAAGACATATCTAAAATGTTAGTTGAAGAGAAAAAAGAAGTACTGCCCAATGGCATACTTGTTCGTACCACAACAAAACATTTTTACAGCGATAAAACCGTTTATCAAGAAGTTAAAAAGGAAACAATAGCGAGCGGTTTACCTTCAAAAATGGAATTAGAGAAGACTATAATCGTCAACGATGCGGATAAATGGACACTGATTTTATTACTTTTGTTGCTTCTGGGATTTGGTTCCATGTCTTACGGTCCCCTTGCATCTTATTTGGTAGAGATGTTTCCTTTAAAAATTCGCTATACATCACTTTCATTACCGTATCACATTGGTTTTGGGATATTTGGCGGCATGGCTCTTGTTATAGCGACGTATTCGGTCGATAAAGCAAGCGAAGCCCACAGTGAAACCTATTATTTGGCGGGTTTAACCTATCCCATCATCATTATGTCCATTTCTTTTGTCATTGGACTTTTTTATCTCAAAGAATATAGAGACATAGAATCTAACACTAAACCGGCATCAAAGACTAAGAATAAAGTAAAAAGAATGCTCGGTATAGTTTGGATTTTGTTGGCAATCGTGGCAGCCTATTTTGGCATTCTTGAATTGGGGCTGCCCAAAATAATGTCTGGCAAGCAAAACGATTTGATTTTTGGCGTCATCATAACAGCGATTATTACACCGATAACGGCTGCGGGCTTATTCTTTTTTGGAAAATATGCTTTGCAAGGAGAGTATGATGAATAAATGTGTAAAAATCATTGGACTTTTAATCGCTTATCACCAGAGACTAACCATTTTAGGTTTCATTTACTTTTTGCTTGAAATTGTTGTCATAGGTTGTTTGGTAATTATTGAATTGAAAATATCCAATTTTAAAAAGTAAGCCAAAATACCCCCCTCAGTAAAAATCACAATACAAAGCCTATTTTCGAATGGGCGAAAATAAGAAAGTGTCCATCACAAACAAGTTGGTGGACACTTTCTTTTTAAAGCAGACATGGACATTGGGTTAATTTATATCCTCACGTCACAGCAAAACCTGAAAACTGTCTTGCTTGCGGTGTCAAAAAGCCCAAAACAATATCCCGCTTATCCACACCATTTGCCATCAATTCATCTACTACTTCGCGTTCGGTATTGTTGCATTGCATCCAAATTTTGCCGTCAATGATGTCAAAGTGAAAGATAGGTCCGAAAATATAATGATTGCCGCGCCAACCAATCGAGAGGAGTTGAAAACTATTATTGTCTCTATCTACAAGAATACGCCGTTGCACAGGATTGTCTGTTGAACCTTTTGTTTCTGCATTGTAACGATTCAAAAAATCAATAATCGTATCTTGATAATGTTTTAATTTATCCATTGAACAATGATGTTTTGAAATGGGTTATAAACTAAAATTTTTGCTTTGATGCGCTCTAAAGATAACTGAATAACACGTTTTTGAAAAAATCGAGTCCAAATATCTTCTGGAATAGCCAAAAAAAGAACACGTTCAGGGTCTTGAATTTCTAAAGCAACATAATAATCATTGAATTGGCCCACTGCTCTGTGAAATTCATTGATTGTTGAAGGTCCCACAAAGCTTTTTACTTCCACAGCTATTTTTACACCTCCTTTTTCTGCTGCAATGAGTGGTTCAGCACCAAAATCAATTTCATAACCCACATCATCAACATTTAATGGATAGGGGTCATGTGTAATCAACCAACCATCTTTTTCTAAAGCCTGAAAAACGTTTTTATGATAGAAATCCTTAGCCATACTTCTTTATTTAAAGCAAATATAAGCGTTTAAGTGAGTTTTTACAAAATATTTATCGCTCAAATAGACGCTTTATAATACGTCTTTTCCTAAATAAAGAAAGTTAGATAGCGCAGGATTGTCGCTGCTCGTTTGTATTGTAATATAAAAAAACAAGGTATTAACGGATTAAATAAGAAAGTGTCCATCACAAACAAGTTGGTGGACACTTTCTTATTTAAAACATACATAAATCCAATACTTTAAAAATGCTTGATACTTAATCAACTCACCAACACCGTCACAGCTTCTGTAGTATCACTTTTCAACCCTTTACGACCCGTTGAATAGACACGCACTGAAATATACTTTCCAGAAGGTAAGCCTGTTAAGTTGGCGGAACTGCTTGTGCTGTATGTCCCATTTTGCCACGTTTCTTCACCTTGCACTTGATATTCGAGCGCAGTACTGACCGCATTCGGGTCTTTTTTAAAAGAGATTTTAGCCTGACCTTTTTTGCCTGGGGTGTCTTCTGCTTTCAAATTTGTGGGCATGTCCAAATTATCAATAGAAGAACGCGAGGCGGTCGTTTTTACTTCAAAACCAGAGGTTAGAACGATTTTTTCATCGCCTTTGGCAATTCTATTCACTTCAATAGCGAGTTCGTCCATTTTGTCAATCACGACATCAAAACTTTCCTTTTTAGCAATCGTCGTGGCTTTGCCACCTTCTTTAGCATTGGCGATGGCAACATCTAAACCGTCATTCGCCACTTTCAATGCATCCACCATGGGTTTCAATGATGTGAACAGGGCATTATCTGACATTCTCAGATACAATGTAGTGCCAAAACTATTCGCGTCGGCATGATTCAAGCGTCTATACGCTCTTGAGACTATGTCTTTCATTATTGATAAATTAACAGCAACACAACATTGTGTTACATATATTTTTTGTATCAATAAGTATGCCAAAATATTGTTTTTTACTTATGCGTAAGTAATTGATAGAATTTACATAACTGCAAAAACATTTTACATAACAGTAACAACTCATTACATGAGTGTAAAAACATTTTACATAACTGTAACAACTCATTACATGACTGCAAAATGATTTTACATAACTGCAAAGTGATTTTACATAACTGCAAAACCTTGAAAAATAATGTAAAATGATTTTACATGACTGCAAAAACATTTTGCACAGCTGTAACACTTTATTACACGACTGCAAAATAATTTTACACAACTGCAAAAACATTTTACATGTCTGCAAAACCTTGAAAAATTATGTAAAATCATTTTGCAGTTGTGTAATGCTTCAAAACAGTTATGAAAAATCTTATTTTTTATATGTAATGCTCTAAAAATTAATTAAAACCTTCAAAACAGTGATGCATAGGAGAGGAAATACTATGTATTGCAGCGAAAATCAATAAAAAACATCAAAACAGATAGGGAAAAGGTTGGGTAATCTATGTAAGGACGCAAAAATCAATTAGTAAGTTTGGCACACATTAAAAAGGTGGGAAATTGTAAAAAAATATTGTGTTGAAGGGCGATGAAGGCGTTTAGGTAGATAGAAGTAGACCCCTTCAGTATTTTTAATAGAAAAGCGGGTTGATGGGTGGATTGAACCGCTTAATAGAAAGACTTTACTTCAAGTCGGTTCTTTGTATTAAGATTTGAGGTTGTTTTGACTAAGATTCATCGCTGGAATAAACACTCTACGAGCTGTGATATATTTATTTTACAACTTCATTAAAGAGCAATCTTCCTTAAATTTCAAGACCATATTTATCAATCAAAAACTTATCAACCTCCTTTTTAGTTGCGCCATTTGAAAGAAAATGCCTGTCTTGGTCACTCAATTCACAAATGCCAAAATTTTTAACATAGTTTTTAGCATAGGAAAAATAACCTGCTGAATACGGTTTACTGGTATGTGTCATATAGTATTCAAATACTTTTGATTCCAATATTCGTTTAAGAATTTTAAGTTCATCAATTGAGTCATTGAATATAGCATAACCACAGTAAAGCATCATATCTTTTTGGTCTGTGAAAACAAAATGTGGCGTTTTATCCATATAAGGGAAAAGTAATTTATACCCTGTATCGCATAACGCTTGAGTTCTTCCGAAAGCATACCATGCACCATAATCACCATTTCCTTTATCCCGTTTTTGTAAATCTTCTTTATTATCTAAAAGATATTGATACGCTTTTGGAAAATTAGTTTTCAGATTATCTTCTTTCATCAATGAAAGTGGACTTATGCCGTTTCTATAAGGATATATTAATTTTTCTTTGAGTGATTCAATTTCATGTTCGTATTTTAAAATATTGGGCTTAATAATGTCTCTACAAATTGTTTTTTCAATGTCATATTGTTTTCCATTTTGTAGCAAAACATAGTATGTTTCATTTTCAGCACTAGGTTTAAAAATATAGGTATCATTACTAAGCGTTGCAATGCCATTTCTAATTTTATAGGATGCTCCAAGACTTTTCCCTGCGGATTCTATGCGTTTGATATTTTTTACTATCTTTTCATCATTGATTAGCCACCCTTTTTGATAGTTAAGGTCTTTATAAAGTATGGGGTTAAATGCTTCCAAACCATTTCTAATCAAGGTTTTACTATTTTCTTTTTTATAAAGAAGTGCATTTGAGCTTTCCTTTGAAATCAAGCAAATACAAGTGTAGGCAGATTTATTATCAAAGAGTTTTTCATTGCCAAAATCAATAATACTTAAATTGTATTTTTTATGTTGCAAATACCGTCTTAATTCTCTTGCATTAATACTTTTAAAAAATGAATTGACAGTTATATAACCCAATACACCTTTTTCATTCAATTGTTTTAAACCAATTTCAAAAAAAGGAATGTACAAATCAGGGTTTCCAGATTTGGTAACAAACCAATTCGCTAATAAGTCTTTAGATTCTTTGTCTATATTCTTTGCTCTTACGTAAGGTGGATTTCCTACAATTATATCAAAACCATTATTAGCTTTTAATCTTTCTTCATGTTTAAACCAGTCAAATGAAAGAGCATTTGCAGTATAAAGATTAAAATCAAATTTGTCTTTATCTTCTCCATTCACAATAGCCAAAAGAGACAACAGAATTTCTGCTCTTTTAATACTGCTTTCGCTAATATCTAAGCCGAATATATTGTTTTTAAATATTTCAAAATAAGAGTTTTGCGTTTTAGTTTGTATTTTATTGGCAATAGTAAATAAAAATGCACCACAACCACATGAAATATCTGCTGCTAATAAAGAATCAATAGGTTTTTGAACTTTATCTAATGAATGTTTTACGATGAAATCCTTTATATAGTTGGGCGTATAAACTGCTCCATTTATTACTTTTTCACCACTCGGAATTGCCAATTCAAAAGCTTCAATTAAATCATCAAAAGTGAATTTAAAGGCAGAAAATGCAACATGTACATAGAGTGGTGAGGTCGTTTCAATCAATAAAGATTTTATCAATTCATTATTTGTGATTTGAATTGAATTGGAATTCATGAATACAGAAACGATAATTCTATTTAAAATTACTTCGTCTTCTCTGTACTGATTGATTATATTTTTAAACTCTTTGTGCATTTTTCTTTTTTAATCAAGTATTCGGATTCTATCAATATTTCTGCCTCGAGTATTAAAAAACGTTTTTTCAGCATCGGTTAAATCATAGAATTGATAGCATAAATCATCTAATAAGCGCCATTGTTTTGATAAAAGCATTTCAACGCCTCTTTTTTGATTGGGTGATGACGTTTTATAATGATTTTGCAATCGTTCAATCTGTTTTGCGGCATTGGCTAATTGCGTTTTCAACTCCAAATTTGTTGCAAATATCGCACAAGGAAATGGAACAGGCTCAAGAAACTGTTTATTAAATTTGAAATAACCGTTAGTTTGAGGATTTGCTATTGACCTTGCTAAAACTGAAAAAACAGTTGAATTGATAACGGCAGATAAAGCATACAAACCAATTTCATCTTTTTCAGGTGCGTCTATGAAATTAACATTGACATTATCACAGTATGTTTTATCCGAAAATGTTACTGATGCAAAAGTATCCAATGCAGTCATAGGAATCAATATTTTAGGATAATTTGCTCCATGATTTTGAACCCTTGTGAAAAGATGCCACCCCTCAGTATTTTTCCAAGTTTCTACATTTTTTTGAATACTGTCTTTATGTTTTTCAAGATATTGACTTACTTTTGGAAACTTCTTTTTGAAATCAGTAAAAGTTATTTCTGAAACAGTTGCACCTGCAACATCATAAGGAAAAATGACAAAAACATCTGCTGCATCACTTCTGTAAGGATAAAAATCTTCATTACAAATGAGTGATCTGCAAGCCTCTAATTCAATTTCAATATTGTTATCAATATGTGATTTCCCTTTAATGATACTATTTTCAACTGAAATGGGTCTAATATGATATGCTTTATCCCAAAGAACTTGAATACCTACTTTTACTTTCGCATAATTTCCAAGAGAACCTAGTTCTGAAAGTTTTATTTTAATCGCAATTAAATCAAGGTCATCAAAACTCCATGGATTAGAATCGAACGCATTTGCTGGTAAAATTGAGTATTGTTCAGGTGCAATATCAGGGGTATCCGTTTCACGCAATTGTGCAGCTAGGGTTTCAATCCTTCCTTTGAAAAGTTTAAAACTAAAATTTTCAGAAGCGGCTTTGTTTAAAAGTAAAATAGACACGTAAGTGATTCTATCTTTAAAAATAGCTGTTGTCTCAAAATCAACAACCGACGAAAGGTAATTTGAGTTTGTAATAATCTCTCTTATTTTCTTTCCGTATTCTGTTTTAAAAAACCTTTTTTGAACAATAAAACCAAGCCTGCCAGAAGGATTTAATAAATTAATTGCTTTCTCAATGAAGGGAATAGCTAAGTCAATTTTACCATTTTTCGAAGAAAGATATGTTTGTTTTATATACTTGTGCATATAAGGCAAATCCACATTGTAATTCTTCACTTCCACATAAGGCGGATTACCAATAATATAATCAAAACCACCATTTTGTTCAAAAATTTCTGCGAAACCGTATTTCCCAGCCCAATCGAATACATTTGTATTTAAAAGTTCCTGTTTATTATTGACGATTGTTGGAAATAATTCTAAAATATCGGATTCGACTAATGAATTGCCACAACGAATGTTATTACCGATACCATTCAGTATTTTGCTTCCAAAAATGCCAAGTTCATTGTAAGATTCAAGGTTTTCAGAAGTATCAACTATTTTTAAAGACAAAGACATTTTTGCGACTTCAACAGCTTCAGGGTCAATATCAACACCAAAAAAGCAATTATCCATAATTGCTTTTTTACCCAAAAGATTTACAAGCACTTCATTTGTTTTTGTAACAATGAAATACTGTTTGAAATCTACGTGCTTTGAAACCAGGTATAATTCTCTGAAAATTTCTTCTAAATAATCAAAAGACTCAATTGCAAATACACCACTGCCACAAGCAATATCTAATATTTTTAGTGAAAAGAACTTTTCAATGCCTTTATTTTGAAGATGACTCTTTAAAATTGTCCTTCTAACGATTTCTTGCACGATATACTGAGGGGTACTAACAGCCCCTTTTGTCTTTGTATATTCGTTTTTTATTTCATCTTTTACTTGTCCATTTTCAATAAAAAGCCTCTTTGAAAGAAATATTTCATAAATATCACTTAAAAGCTTTGAAGGAATCACATCAAAGCGATAAGGCGAAGGATAATAAAGGTATTGAAGCAAAGAATCAAAAACAGAATTTGAAATTTTGATTTCATGGATGGCATTAATTCTGTCAAATAAAGGTCCATCATAATGATTGTAAAACTCAAAATAAGATGAATTTTTGAAAGCATCCCAAAACCCTTTGTTTTTGAAAGTAAATAATAGTCCTTCATCTTCAATTTTTCTTGCTTCACATATCCGAATGAATAAAATGCGATTGATAATAACTTGAACAATGTAACTTAGGTTCGAAGAGTTCTCACCAATATAATCAGCATTATTAGCTAAAATATCTTTTGCCAAAGTCAATCTGAACTCCGATAACTGCTCCGCAAATTTTAAATCTGGCGTCAGTTTTTCAATGTAATTATTACCTACTAATGTCGTAGAATAAACCTCATTGAGTTTACCTCTGTAAATATTTGCTTTTAAAAGATGTGTTTCTAAAACCTCATATTTATCAAGGTATTCATCAATTTTGAAATAGATTCTACCTAAATTCGGGTCTTGTCCTTGCACGGGCGTATAAGTGCAATCGTAAATAGCAAATTCTTCAAAATTAGAAATAAAAGCGCAAGGTGCTAAAATAGACCAACCATAGGATTTGATTTGAAAAGCAGCTTCCTTGTCATCTTTGATTTTAACTGAAATATCTTTTGCATCAAGAAAGGTCAATTTTTGCTTTGCAATTTTAAAAGTATAATCTGGGCGAGTATTGCGTGAACCAATTTCTTTTAATTTTTCTTTCTCTACTTTCGATAAAACTTTCTCTTGTAAAATTTGAGCCGTATCTCTAACATCCCAATCAAAAATTAACAATAATTGATTCAGCCACGTCCTAATTGTTTCCTCTGAAGTCAAATCAGAATTGTTTAACTTTTTAAATCTGTTATATTCTGCAATAAGTTGGCTCAGTTTCTCCTTACGTTGTTCAGAACTCATTCATTTTGTGTATTGATTATGAAATTTATTGTGGTAAAAATAAGATATAGTTTGAAAAAGAGTCCATAACAACACATCTTTTATTTCTCTAAAATATATAAACAAAAACGCCCCTACCAAAAGTAGAGGCGTTTTTGTTTATCCATTAAGCTACAGCATAATCCGTCATGGCTTAAAAAGCGATTGAAAACCCCAAAATTCCTGATTCAAAATAAATCCCTACTTCAAAGCAAACCGCAAACCCACAAACCCACGCACCCCCTGCAAAGGCGCGTAATTATAAGTTGGGTCAAAAGAATAGCCGTTCGGATTGTCCACATCAGCCGTTTTGTTGAAAGGGTCGAAAGGACGCATAATGGGGTTTTTAGGTAAGAAATTTAAGATATTTTTGATGCCACCGTACAATTGAATACCATTTTTAAAGGTTTTTGTCACCTGCATATTCGCCAAACAGAACCAAGGTGAATGGTCGGGACGGAAATCATTGTCTTGTACAGGCAACAACATTGGACTGTAAATATTACCCGTTATATCCACAACAATTTGCTTTTTGAAGGTATAAGACAACGAAAATACCGCCGATACTGAGGGGACCTGCACAGGCTTCGTTTTTTCACGCACATTAAAATCATTGGTTTCTAACTGATGGACATCGAGCAAAGTTGCGCCCAAAGTGGCTTTAAAAGGATTGTCAAAATTAAAATCGGCGTTAAAACTCATGCCGCGCGCCACAGCGTAACCGTTAAGATTGTCAAACCAAATTTCTTTATCGTTTTTGAAATAATCGGCAACAATTCTGTTCGTAAAATAGGTGTAAAACAAAGCGGCATCTAAGCCAATATA
>JAYTUQ010000348.1:0-18482 GCA_043744455.1 Saprospiraceae bacterium
TTTAACTTGAAAATATATAGCTTTTTAGATGTGTTTTCTTAAAAACGGTGCAAATTTAGTAAACCTCAACGGATTACCAAACAAAATTTGGAACATTCCGTTAAGGTTTTTTTAGGAAAAAAGTACCCCCCTCAGTATATTTTGCCGTTTTTAGGTTTGTTTTGAGAAAATATGGTGGATTGGGGGTTTGGCAAAAGATATGTTTTTAGGCTTAGCTTCTTCGGTTAGATGGCGAGATGTTGTTTTTCGTTTTTGATAAAAATTGATATAAGTTATTGATATTTTGAATAACTAATAATACTAAAACACCCCCTCAGTATTTTCATCCTGAGAGGGTGTTTTTTATGTACAATCGAATTATTGAGCCTTTTCAATTATTTTTTTTGTTAATAACTCGAAATCTTCTTTGGCTCTTTGCACGGCTTGAAAATGAGCTCCAATGGCTCCGTCAGCAGGTCGTAATAAGAAAATGGGTTTATTCACTTCCATAGCCATAGGCATTAAACTTCGATAATGTTTTAACAAAGCCAAACAATTATTATCCTTTTCAATTGTTAAGTTTTCAAGATATTCATTTTGATTTAAAACTGCTTTACGATAGATTTTTGGAATACGTTCAGCCCAATTTGAATATGCCTTAACAGGTCGACTTTCTTTTACACCATGTTGGGACATGATGTAACCCATCGGTTTCATTATGCCATTAGGCAATACAAGCGTAGGTTCTGGATTTTTTTTAATCCGTTCCGCCCATTCCTCTCGCCATTCGGTTAAGGTCTTTCCAACATTCAAAATACCTTGCAATGAAAATAAATCAGGACTTACGGGAACAACAACGTAGTCTGCGGCAATCATAGCAGACCTATTAATAGCACCCAAATTCGGTCCGATATCAATCAAAATAAAATCAGCTTCGATTTTTTGCCCAGCGGCTTGCATGATACGGTAAAAAGCTGATTCCCTACGCAAAGCAGGTTCTGCCGTTTTTCTATCAAGGCATTCACCCCAACTTTTACTTAATTCATCTTCAAAAGCGGATAACTCAAGGTTGCCTAATAATAGGAATATAGATTCTGTTATTTTTTCAATATGGGCATCATTAATATCTCCTGTTCCTTTTACCAAAGGTTTGAGGGCTTCAATAATGGTTTGATTTAGCTCAATTTTCTCGTAAAGGTCTTGTTCAGATAAAAACATGGAAGAAATATTCGCCTGTGGGTCAAGGTCTACAACAAGAACCCGATAGCCCAATTCTGCCATCATATAAGAAATATGATAAACGAGGGTGGTTTTGCCGACCCCACCTTTATTATTGAAAAAAGCAATACTTTTCATGATTCTTATACTGAAAATATAGTCACTAAAAACTGTGTTTGTAAAGATAAATCAAATTTTGCTTCTAAATTACCATTTTGTTTAAGTTCTGCTTGAGCTCTCGAAATACCAATGTTGAAACGTTCAATATAGCCTAAATTTTTCAGTACCTCAGCAATAACAGGATTCCTGTAGTCACTTACTTTAGGAAAATTATAACTATTAGCGTCACCATATAAACCACCAGAGTTCTGAATTTCTATTCTATCGCTGAATTCATAGATTCGAATGGGTGCATTAGATTCATAATTTCTGTGCATGATAGCATTCATGACTAATTCACGAATAGCAAACAATGGATAATTTAGTCTTTTTTCTTGTCTAAACCCATCTGTTTTTATCAATTTTTCACGTATAAGATTGTTCTTAATAAAGTCAACTAAATTAATTAACAATTCGACTAAATTACTTGAAAATCTTTTTTCGTTTATCACAGCATCTGTTAAAGAGTTGCCATCAAATTTCACATATTGAATATAAGCGCCTGACATAAAATCAAGTGGACTAAATCCAAGCGTTAGGATTCCTGCATTAGTTGGAGTATTATGCAACCAATCGTACATTTTTAAAGAAGCTAACTGTGCAATGGGTTCTCTATTATTTTCTCTTACAATTTCCGGTGCAACTGCTGTACGAAGATAATTATTTTTAAATATAGCAACACTCAAATCCTCGAACTTTGCACCCTGACAAGGCAAGGCATCAAATGTTTTAGCCGTTGATGCTCTTTTTTCTGTCAAACTTTTTTCTTCACGTTCACCAGCGATTTGTTTAGTGGGACCCACACGAATCCAAACACGACCTTTATACCTTACTGGTGGATTTAATGAAGGTAGAACTTGCACGATAGCTACATCACCGTCATCAAAAGTATATTTCTCTACTATCATGGCAGGCTGTGGTAAGATTTGCCCATTGTTGCGGATAGTTGCTAGGTCTTTCAATAATTCATCAGTCACTTTTAAGCCAGATAGAGAACCATTATCAGAAACACCAACCAATAAATAGCCAGCTTGTTTGTGGTTTGGAAAGTCATTAGCAAAAGCACAAATAGCTTCACTAAATTTATCAATGTTTTTAGTAGCTGTTGTCTTTTTAACTCTATCTGATTCGGGTTCACTAATCAGTTTTTTAATGAATTTTATATTTTCTGAATCTTCTGCGACCTTGTCAACTCTTACTTGAATACTTAATTCGTCTGTTAGTTCTATCGTCTCTATGTCTGAAAACTTTAAATCTTTTTTTAGTTCTTTAGACAAAGATGTCTCATCAGATGCTCGCTGCTCCATCATCATGAGCGAACTTGAATACAAGTCTTTTGCAAGTAATTCTGATTGGATATAACCACTAAATGACTTCAATGCTCTCCGTATTATTTCATCTTCTTCAATTTTAATAGAAACTTTATCCGTAATTGCTAAATTTTTCTCTTTTCGAATATTCTGAATTTTATTTACTAAGTCTCTTGCGATACCTTCTGCTAGTAAATCCTCGTTCAAAGTTATATCAATCGCCACCGTCACATCACCATCAGAAGCAACTTCCCAACCCGGAATGTCTTCCGAAGTAATGAGGAAATCGTCAATCGTTAAGTTGTATATTTCGTCGCCGATACTGAGGGGGTATGTTTTATCCTTTTCGATTTTTGCAATTGCCTCTTGCGTCAAGGCTTCGATAGCCAACTGCCCTGCACGCATATTTTTGCCCAGAACTTTACCTAATGTTTTGAGATTCGGACGAATACGCTTGTTAACAACACCTGATGTATCGGTGATGTATTCCAATGTTTTGACGTTTGTTTCTGCCAAAATTAAGTCTTTGACACCTTCTACTTGATGAATAAAATGGGCATCCAAAATCGGCAACATCGCTTTTTGCAACGGCTGACGCACACGGATTTTTGCTTTTTTGCGTAAGCTCAAAATCAAACTCGAAATGCGTTGGGCATAGTCCATTTGTTGCTCTAAGTCTTTGTCTATCAATGCGTTATTAGCCTTTGTCAAATCTGTTAAATGCACCGATGTATGTCTCAAAGGTGTATCATTATCAACCGCTTTTGAATGAATGCCTTCTGTCAAGTTGCCATACAACCAATCTGTAAAAAACGGCGCAATCGGCGATGATAATTGTCCAACAATCATCAAACATTCGTACATCGTTTCGTAAGCGGCTTTTTTATCAAGCCCCCCTGCCCCCATATGGGGTGTTTGGGCATCACTCGCAGCTCCCCCTTTGGGGGCGGGGGGGGAAGGTTTCCAAAAACGGCGGCGCGACAAACGGACGTACCAGTTTGAAAAATCATTGTCCACAAAGCGTTCAATCGCTCGTGCTGCTTGTGTGGGTTCATAAGTGGCGTAAGATTCGCTCACTTCTGCGACCAAACTGTGCAGTTTTGACAACACCCATCTGTCCAATTCCGTGCGGCTGTTAATCGGCGTTTGGTTCATTTCGTCTTGCACAAAACCGTCTACATTGGCGTACATCGCAAAGAAATTGTACGTATTGTATAAAGTGCCAAAAAACTTATTCCGCACTTCGGTAATGCCATCAATGTCAAATTTCAAGTTGTCCCACGGTTGCGCGTTTGAAATCATATACCAACGCGTCGCATCTGCGCCAAACTTGGCGATGGTTTCAAACGGTTCAACAGCATTGCCCTTGCTTTTCGACATTTTTTGACCGTTTTTATCTTGTACCAAACCATTGGACACGACGTTTTTGAACGCCACCGAATCATAAGCCATGACCGCAATCGCATGAAGCGTATAGAACCAACCCCTTGTTTGGTCAACCCCTTCGGCGATAAAATCGGCAGGATAGGAGACGTTAAACGGTGCTTTGAACGGTTTATCGTCGCCTGCTGCGAGTTTTTCATAATCCAAACCCCATTGTGCATAAGGCATTGAACCGGAATCGAACCATACGTCAATCAAATCCAACTCCCGTTTCATAGGGCGACCATCATCTGAAACCAAGATAATGTCGTCAATATATGGACGGTGCATATCCTTTGGAACGGTTTGATTTAAGCCCAAAACAGCATTCGCTTTGTCTATTTCTGCTTGTAATTCAATAATAGAACCGATACATTTCTCAGCCCCCTCCGCCCCCGAAGGGGGAACATCACCCCCTTCGGGGGCAGGGGGGGCAGTCCGCCAAATCGGTAAACCAACGCCCCAATAACGGCTGCGACTCAAATTCCAATCCTGCAAATTCTCTAACCACTTGCCAAAACGTCCTTCACCCGTTGCTGCAGGTTTCCAATTGATGGTTTTATTGAGTTCAAACATACGGTCTTTGGCTTTCGAGGCGGCAATGAACCACGAATCCAAAGGATAGTACAAAACAGGCTTCTCCGTGCGCCAACAATGTGGATAAGAGTGGACATATTTCTCAACTTTGAACGCATAACCTTCCAACTTCAATTTGACAGAGATATCCACATTGACATCCACATAATCAGGGTCGTCTTTATAATTTTTTACATAACGATTGGAAAATTCACCAACAGTATCCACGAATTTGCCTTGTTTATCCACCAATGTCAATGCACCGATACCATTTTGACGACCGACACGCATGTCATCAGCACCAAACGAAGGCGCAGTATGGACAACGCCTGTACCATCTTCTGTCGTCACAAAATCGCCAACTATGACGCGAAACGCATCACTCGCTCCATCCAACGGCTCGATTTCGTTGCCATACGCCAACAATTGTTCGTAACGAATGCCCGCCAATTGACTGCCAGTGACCCCCTCAGTAATCGAGAGAATTTCAGGCTGATTTTTGCCGCCCAACCATTTTGGCACAAGGGCTTCCGCCAAAATGACGCTGACTTCTGCCTTAGTATAAGGATTTAACGTCTTGATTTTCACGTACTTAATATTCGGACCCACGGTCAAAGCCGTATTGGAAGGCAATGTCCATGGTGTTGTCGTCCACGCAAGGATACGCACATCCTCGTTTTCATTATCGAATAACCAATCCGTAGGGGCGACCCTTGCGGTTGCCCTGTCTGCATCGGTGGTTGCCCTGTCTGCATCGGTGGTCGCCCTGTCTGCATCGGTGGTCGCATTATGTGCATCGGCGTGGGCGACCGCAAGGGCCGCCCCTACGATACGGTTAACCTTAAACATCGCCACTACCGTCGTATCCGTTACATCTTTATACGTGCCGGGCATATTCAATTCATGCGAACTCAAACCCGTGCCTGCCGCGGGTGAATACGGCTGAATCGTATAACCTTTATACAAATAACCTTTATCATACAGCCTTTTCAACAAATACCAAACGGTTTCGATGTAGGCGTTTTCGTAGGTCACGTAAGGATTATCGAGGTCAACCCAGTAGCCCATTTTGACGGTGATGTCATCCCACAAATCCTTGTAACGCATGACCATTTCGCGGCATTTGTGGTTATAATCGTCCACCGAAATCTTTTTGCCAATGTCCTCTTTTGTGATACCTAACTCCTTTTCAACCGCCAATTCAATCGGCAAACCATGCGTATCCCAACCGCCTTTGCGCTCGACCCGTTTGCCATTGAGGGTTTGAAAACGGCAAAAAATATCCTTAATCGTCCGCGCCATAACGTGGTGAATGCCCGGCAGACCATTCGCCGACGGTGGTCCTTCATAAAAGACCCATGAGTTATTCGGGTTACGCTGCTCAACGGATTTGTCGAAGACCCCCTCAGTATCCCAGAAGTTTAGAATCTGTTTGTCTATTTCGGGCAGGTTTAGCCCTTTGTATTCTTTGTACATAATTTTATAACTGATTGATTTTTAGTTTTTTAATTCAAAAAAGCACTCATAATGCCTTACTCTTTATCTTTATAGCATATTGTTTTTCTTATCAAAAATCTCAATTAATTGGTGTAGTTTATTCGCTAATACTTTTTTATCAATAAGTTTTGTTTCATAATCAGCAATCATTGCCGGCGAAGAATTTCGCGCCATAGCGTACTCAACGACTTCTATATCTTTACCCTTACACAACAAAACGCCAATACTTGGATTTTCAAAAGGTCGTTTCACATCGCGGTCAAGTGCTTCAAGATAAAAGTTAAGTTTTCCAAGAAACTCTGGTTCAAACTCTCTTATTTTTAGTTCAAATAAAACAAGGCATTGCAAATCGCGATGAAAAAAGAGCAAATCAGTATAATAATCTTTATTGCCAACTTGTAAGCGAAATTGATTGCCCATATATGTAAACCCTTTACCGATTTCAAGAATGAATTTTTGTAGATTCAAAATCAATGCTTTTTCTAAATCTTTCTCTGAATGAGCATCGGGTAAATCTAAAAATTCAAAAATATACGGGTCTTTAAAAAAGTCTTTAGGCAGAATATCGGATAAAGGCGATAGTGTATGATTTGCCATCATTGTGCGCTCAAAAAGGGCTGAATGTATTTGTCGCCTTACCTCCATTTTATTCCACCTTTCTTTAATCGTTGTCACAAGATAAAATATCTTTTGCTCGTCTTGTTTTGCACCAGAAAGAATTTCGAGATGATTTGACCATGCTATCTGGAGCAAAAGAGAAGATAAAAAAGATTGAAACAACCGTTGATGCGCTTCATCAGTCAAAAGTGTCGCCGTTAGCGACACTTTTGACTGATGAAGCTCTATCCATAATTTAAAACAATTAGAATGAATACTATATGTTTCAAAAAATTGCTTCATGCGGTATAACCCTCGACGATTAAAACTGGACAATGTTGGGTGTTTTTGTTGAATAAACACGCCTAATTCGGAGACTATACTTTCGCCCCAATGACCATTCATTACTTTTTCAGATACGATACTGCCCACGTTGAAGTACAACAATACCAATTCATGATTAACTTTACCAAAAGCATGGCTTTTAGC
Source organism: Saprospiraceae bacterium (assembly GCA_043744455.1). Lineage (GTDB taxonomy): Bacteria > Bacteroidota > Bacteroidia > Chitinophagales > Saprospiraceae > JAAFJT01. Next base: position 7,248 of record JAYTUQ010000348.1, read on the forward strand.
TTCATCAATCAGTTGAATAATTTTATCAAAATCGGATTGATAGGTCAATTGATTACTTTTCATTTTTATATTTTTATTTAAACCCCTCGTCTGTATCCCAGAAGTTTAGAATCTGTTTGTCTATTTCGGGCAGGTTTAGCCCTTTGTATTCTTTGTACATAATCTTTATAACTAATTAATTTTCAATGTTTTATTAAAAACTTTAAATCTTCTTTTTTTTCAATCCACGGTCTTTTTTTATGAACCATTCTATGACAATTAGAACAGAGCATAGCTATATCATTTGGATTAGTTAATTCGCCTTTTTTTCTAATACTTAGTGGGCGCATATGATGACTTTCTATAAAGTCTATTCCTAATACACCATAATTTTTTTCAAAATCAAAACCACAAGCCTCACAGAAAAGCCGACCAGCATTTTTTGCTTTAAAATTCTGTTTTGCAATACTGATTACCTTTGGATTTCTTTCTCTGTATTTATGCCAGCCTTCACGCTTTCCTCCTTCCAAAAACTCTATATTTTCAGTTTCTATCTGAATTTGTATTCCTATCAAACCTGTCCAATATTTACGAGTCTTTGAATGAGGTTTAATATCTAAAAGTGAACAATATTCAATATACTTTGATTCTAACTCTGCATTTTCATCCATTTTTTCGTTTAAAATGCTTGAAATTTTCACATTTGTCTCCCCTCCGCCGTGGAATCTTCTTTCAGAATGCTTTTCAATAGAATTACTAAAATGACCAATAAATTTGCTAGGCACAAACCCTAATTGACCTTTATCTATTTGGTAAACGACAAAACAAGTTCCTCTCTCAATATAGCCAACCATCTCTTGAAATTCATCGTCACTCCCTTCTGTCAAATATTTTTCGACTGTTTCTATATTTTTTTCAAGTTCTACTTTTGTTTGAATTAAAGGGTATAGTTGCATTTTAAGATTTTTTTTAATAAAAAATTGATTTTCAATTATTTACATCCGATTTATCAATTTTAGATATTTATACTGAGGGGGTCTAAAACCAAAACGCCTCAACAGGTTCATCTGTTGAGGCGTTTCGGGCGACAAAGCCGTAGCACATTCACAGATAGGTATATCGGTAAATTATAATACGACGAATTATAATGGGCGATGTTAAAGTCATTGCTCCCTACGTTTTTTATTATTTTTTAAAATTAAAGCGCAAATGTATAAAAGAGTTTTCAAAAAACAAGTCAAATACTGAGGGGCGAGGGGGCTTTTTTTTTGATTAAGAACGCAAAGGCAAAATACGAACCCTTGATTTTATGCTATCCAATGTAAGTAAAGAACCTTGTTTCAATTCAGATTCAAATTGTTTCAAGCAATATAACACTTTTTCACCAATCTCTTGCGGCATAGAATGTTCCATTCTTACTTGAAAAACGCTTGGTTTTGCTTCATTAGTGAACGCTAATATGGTTCCAAAATCCAAATCAGAAGTCAAAATAATCCAATTGTGTTCTATGGCAAATTTGAAAATTTGTTCATCAAGTGCGTTTGCAAAGCCAATACTTGACCAATGCACTGCTCGGTAACCGCTTTCTTCTAGAAAATATGCCCACGAAGGCGATAAGTTCATATCAACCAAAATTTTCATGCAGCTACATTTATCGGTACGTCAATTTCTTGAACACGCCAAGCTGCGTAAGCCAGTGATTGCTTAATGTCCTCCAATTCAAGGTATGGATAAGCCGTCAATATGTCTTCAAAGGTATGTCCAGAACCGACTAAGGCGACAACTGCTCCGACGGTCACGCGCATACCACGAATGCATGCTTTGCCGCCCATGATTTGTGGATTGAAAGTAATACGATTTAGATTTTCCATTTTTTGAACGTTTTAATTTAAGACAAAAGTAGGTCTAAATCTTCAAAAACAAAAAGAATACTGAGGGGGTGTTTTTTTAAAAAAATATAGATTTTTTAATGCTTAACGGTCAATTCTTTTTGGTTGATGCTGTAACGCCATTTGTTTTGACCATTAACATCGTAGGTTTCCATAGTTAAAGTGCGGTTGCCTTTGAATCCATTGACGGATATTTTTCCAAAATTATTGGCAATTAACAATGAGCCTTCTATGCGATTTGGATTCTTAAAAGCCGCCGTTTTGCTGATGTCTTTCACGCCAGAAGTGACTGCCGAACACGTAAAATCATAAAATGGATAAAAATCAACTGCGAGTTGCCGTTTTATCAATTCACTATAATGTTGGTCGCCAGAGATAAAAACAACGCCTTCAATTTTGTTGTCCATGATAAAATTCATCAACTCCTGCCATTCCGAAGGATAAAACATAAAACATTCTTTATCAGACAAAGGATTCAAAACTTGACCACCTGTAACGATGAACTTAAACGCCGCTTCTGATGAAATCAAACCATTTTTCAACCAATCTAATTGTTTTTTGCCATAAAACTGTTTGTTTGGGTTGGGTTTTCCATCTATTGAATCTGACAGTGTATTCGCCGAGCGATAAAAACGGTCGTCCATACAGAAAAAATCGCAGTCGCTCCACTTGAATTTATGGTACGTACCTGCGTTGTCAGGCTCGCCAAATGTCTTGTTTGCCCAATATCTTTTGAAATGTGCGAGCGAAACCTCTTTGAGTTCAAACTTGCCGTCCGAGTCATTGGGTCCGTAATCGTGGTCGTCCCAAATAGCATAGTTGGCGCGCGTAGCCCTTAGTTTTTGCATATTTTGGACCTTAAAATTGGTTGAATACCGATACGCAATGCCCGAAGCAGAAGAATAATCGGCTTCACGCAAATACAAATTATCACCTAACCACAGCATAAAATCGGAAGGCATATTGCCCATTGTATCCATAATACGTGGATTTTGACCATAAGCCTTACCCGGACGGTCATATTGTGGGTCGTTCAGATAGTAACAAGAACCCAGTAAGAAAGTGAAATCTGGGGCAGGTTCGCGCCATTCCCACAAATGCCGCGTATGAAATCTCAAAGGAAAATCAAACTTTTGCTTTTCATCATCCAACCAAATTTGATATTCATAAGGTGTATCCATAACCAAACCGCCTAAGGTTATTTTGACAGGATTATAAGGTCGTTCTAATATATGGGCATCAACAGATGCTTTATAAATCGTCGTTTTTCCTATAACATTGTAGCGAATCTCAACTTTTTGAACTTTTTGAGCTACTTCGAGCCAAATTTGAACTTCCCGATGTTCGACATAACCAAGCATCGGACCTGAAATGAGCTTCGGATTGCTCAAATTTTGAGAAAATACTGAGGGGGTGTTTAAAAAGATGCCAACAACAAAGAGCAAGAGGAAAAGGAATGTTTTTTTCATTGTTTTATTTTTGGGTCAAAACTATGCGTTTTTTTGAAAAATGCCTTGAAAAACGAACGGCGAGTCACGTTTCCATGACTCGCCATTTCTATTCAAGCGCGATGTTTGTTGTGTCTGATGTGTGTTTAACGACCCCAACGGCCGCCGCCACCGCCACTGTCGTCACGACGTGGACGATCGCCACCGCCGCTGCCACCACGATTACCGCCGCCGCCGTAGCCACCACCGCCACCACGATTACCGCCGCCGCCGCCGCCGCCGCCACGATTACCGCCGCCACGATTACCGCCGCCGCCACCGCCGCGAGTTTCGCGTGGTTCACCTTTCTTTACTACAATTGTCTTCCCATCAATATCGCTACCGTCAAGGGCTTTGATAGCTGCATCACCTTCACTATCATCAAGCATTTCGACAAAGCCATAGCCTTTCGAACGCCCAGTTTCGCGATCAGTGATTACGTTAGCAGATTCGACTTGGCCGAATTGCTCAAATGCTTCACGCAACGCCTCGCTGTCGGTGCTGAAGTTTAGTTTTGCAACAAAAATATTCATCGAAAAAGATTAAGAAAATGATAAAATGATAAAATAAAAATACACATTTGAAAATGAGTGAAACGAAAAAGATAGGAAGGAAAGCTGAATGGATAAACTCGAAGACAAATAGAACCACAAAACTTCAAGGCTTCCGACTATGCCTTTATACTCATAAGTGATGACAAAGATAATTGCACATATTCAAAATTCCAAATAATTTATCTACCCCAACTATACTATAGCGACTTTTGAATCTATAAAAAATCATATCATTGCACCTTAAATTATACTGGACTTATACTCTAATTATACTGAGGGAATGGGTCATTGTTCTTTTTAATACCTTCAGTTGTCATTGGATTTTAAAACAACATAATGCCAAAACGTATAATAAAAAATATATGTCATAAATTAAACTAAGCAACGTATTGATTTACAATATTTTAAAGTATCAAAATAAAACACACTCATGCCACTTAATAGACAAAATGTGGCGGCTTATTTGTCGGGCTCACATTCATTTATTCCGCATCTTTTACCTACTGAAGCACTCCTTTTGCCAGGTTATCAAGCCGTTTTTTTACTTGAAAAAAAATTGGGTTCGGTGTATTATGAAGCCATAAATTTGGAAAAAACGCTCAAAAGCCCAATTTATTTGGCTGAAAATACACATATGCAACACGGTCAATGGCTCAAAAAAACGAATATGGTGGGCATCAATGTTCGTACTATTGGCTCTTTTTGGCATGTTGTGAAGTATGCTTTGACGTTGCCGAAGGCGCAGAATTGTATCCATTTGTTGCCGATTTGGGAGCCCGGTGTGGTCGCCAGTTTGTATGGCATTTCGAGTTGGGAAATCAATCCTAAGTTTTTTAGCAGCGAAATGCACCGTGTTTTACCGCATTTGGACACCGTGGAAAAGCAATTAAAAGTGGTCATCAATTTGTTACATGGTTTGGGTTTTACGGTGGGTATGGACGTTATTCCTCATACCGATAGATTTTCTGAACCTGTTTTAGCCAATCCACAACATTTTGAATGGTTGCAACGAATTGATAATGAGATTGTTAGACATGACGATAACCTGCATGAGATTGTTCAAGATTTGATTCTTGAATTTTTGAAAAAAAGAAACCTCTCACCGAATGAATCGGGATTTCGTATCGGAACTAAAAAATTCCCTTCAACAAAAGATTTTTTCTATAAATTACCTGAATCTGAGCGGCTCGACATTATGTTCGGTGAACCCAGTGCTTACGGCGAGCGTTTGGAAAGGCGCGAAGCCTTGATTCAGTTTTTATATGACCATCATTTTGAAACTGTACCTGCTACAATGGGACCGCCCTATCGTGGTTTAGCGGTAGATACTGAGGGGGTGGCGACAGTTGACGAAAAAGGACGTGCGTGGAAAGATTATCGCATCACAAAACCAGAAGCATTTAGCCGCGTTTTTGGTCCTTTGACCCGTTTTAAACTTTATGAAAATCGAGATAATAATGCCGATTGGGCAATTGATTTTTCAAAACCACGCACCGACACGTGGCATTACGTGGCTCAACATTATACAGACATTGCCACCACATACAATATGGATTTTATGCGGGGCGATATGGCGCATGTTCAAATGCGTCCAGAAGGTGTTCCTAATCAAGCAGATGCATATTACGATATTTTAGGTTTTATCAAAAAAGCCGTGTCGCAACACATGCCTCATTTCGGTTCATTTGCAGAAACCTTCCTGGCACCGCCCAATGTTATGGCTTTTGGAGATGAAGTGGCGCATCTTGAATTGTCTGACGCCGATACAACTTTAGGCGATTTACAAGGCATGGTTGTTGGTTCCCAATGTTTTATGGATGAGTTTAATCGTTATTTGGATATTTTGCACAACCATACCGTTGCACCAAATTTTACAATTATGACAGGCGATAAAGACGACCCTCGTTTTGACGCGTTTTATTTACGGGGCAACGAAGCTCGTTTTTTTATTGCTTTATTTCTAACGGAAATGCCAAGTTATATGGGGTTAGGCTTTGAATTACGCGACCCGCATCCGACACCTGCGCCCAATGAGCATTACACAAAACTCTACGTTTTTCATCTCGATGAAGGTCAAAATGCCACGTCAGGCGATTATGTTTGGGGTAAAAATAGGGCACTTTTCAGCCGCCTTGATAGGATGCGTGCCGTTTCGGATGAAGTGTTGCCTGTTATAGAAAATGAAAAAGTTTCGTGGTTACAATTGCCTTCCTCTGAACATGTAAATAAAGTCATAGCATGGTCGGCAGGAAATAGGGTCTTTGTGGTTAATTTAGATACTGAAAATGAGGCGTCAAACATCACGATATCGACCCCTCAGTATAAAAACGATACGCAGCTGTTTTTAGAGTTTACGACTTTGGATTGGGGAACTTCGTTAGATAATACTTTGGTTGTCAATGACTTGCATATTCGTTTTGAGAAAATACAAGTTGGAGAAGGACGGATTTATAAGCTCTAATAGCCATTAGACAATAGTCATTTGTCATTGAGTAACAGTTAGTTTTATTTTGCTGTCCAATGACAAATGACTATTGACTAACATCAATTCTCGTTAAAATGAATATTAAAATTGCCATTTGCCCGCGAACCAGATTTCTCTTGATACAGTTTCATATACTTCTCATGCAGGACTTTTGATTGTTCTTTGCCGTTGATTTTCAATGTTTTATCACTTAAATTGTTATCAAAATTGAAGTTAAATGAGCTGTTATCACCCAAATTGAACTTCATGTCTTTGCCTTCTTCCATTTTTTTGCCATCAATAAACACCTCTTTGTCAGGCGTAATTTTGATTTCAGAATATGAGCCATCCCCTTTTTTCATTTTCAAGATGGTATTGCCTTCACTGTCTTTTTCCTTTTTTAAAGTTGTACGTGGAAAAGGAGGCGGTGTAGGTGCATTTGGTGGTGTGGGTGGTGTAGGTGGCATCGGCGCAGCAAAAGGTGGCGGTGGCATCGGCGCACTTGGTGGCATCGGTGGCATCGGCGGCGTGGGTGGCGTTGGTGCTAATCCATATAAAAGACCGTCTGTTACGTCTTCATATTTGTCAAAATCTTCTTTTGGAATATCTTTTCCATCAATTTTCAGTTGTGTGATTTTACCCTCTTCAACTTTCATTTCCACTTTTTTGTCGCCCTCTTCTTTCATTATCGTCAATTTGCCTTTGGGCGGCAATGTATCAGTAGAAATAAGCGAAGATACTGAGGGGGTAATCGGGTGTGTGATTGTCTTGTTATTTCCGAAAGACAAGGCTGTAACGACAGCTAAAAGTAAAGCAGTTGCAATGAGCTTTTCCATAATATTAGAGCGATTTTGTGGTTGATTTAAAATACGTTTAATGCGTTTTAATAAAAAATGCTTGTTTTTACCCGTAAGAGTCAACGCTAAACCATACGTGCGGACATTTTGTAGCTGCTTTTCTTGCAACGTCATCAACGCTTTGGCATAAGTTAAGGAGTTGCCGCACAGCAAAACCGCTACATCGTCGCAACGATTTTCACGTTCAGCACGGATATTTGCCGAAATCCACCAAGCAGCTGGATGATAATAAAATAGAATTTCGATGACAGATTGAGCAATGTTCAACAGATAATCGCGATGCGCAATATGCGCCAATTCATGCGCTAAAATGGCTTCAACTTGCACTATTGACATACTATTCACTGTACCTATAGGCATGAGAATCAATGGTTTAAGCCACCCAACGACCATCGGAACGCTGACCATTGCGGACTCTGCCAAAGCGACACCATAACGCACACCAAGTTTGTTTTTGAAAAAATTCATACGGCTTTGCCATTCAGCAGGTAGTGAAACCAAGTGTTTGGTGCGCAATTGTTGTACATACATCAATCCGCCCATTAAACGCAGGGTAAAAAAGGCAACACCCATCAACCAAATGGTAACAATAAGGTAAAGGTTTTCGTTGAAAAACAAACTTATCCTTTCCATAACAGATTGATTATCAACGGATGCTTCAAACATTAACCCCCTCAGTATCAATGACTCATAGAAGTTATCAGGTTCGGTATAAGTCGCTTTTTCCAATAAAAAAACAAAAGTGGCTATAGCCGAAAGGAACATTGAGCACAGCGCACCGAAAGCGACGCGATAGCGCAAAGCGGCTGATTTACGTTGCAAACCCATCATGATAAAAGCCATAACAGAAGCAATGAGTAGTCCTTGCCAAAGGGAATGAACGACTGTCCAACCCAGTGCATAAGTCCAATTAGGCGATAAAATATTTTGTAACCAATTCATTTTTAATGATTTATGAATGATAGATTATTTTTTTTCCATTTGCTCAATCAGTGCCTTGATTTCAGCTAATTCGCCATGTGAAGCATTGTGGTTGCCCAAAGCTTCCATCACGAGTTGCATCGCCGAACCTTTGAAGGCTGACTCGACGAAGTGATTGACTAAGTTGCGTTGGGTTTCCATTTGCGGCAACGCAGCCATATATATATGTGAACGCGCTGAGTCGTCGCGCACGAGTAAGCCTTTTTCGTTCATAACTTGCATCGTTTTCAACGTAGTCGTGTAGCCTACTGAGGGGTCGCGGTGTTCGTTCAGTTTGTCGTTGATATACCGAACCGACTGAGCCCCATCTGCCCAAAGTATATGCAGAATTTCAAGCTCCGCCTCCGTCGGTTTTACAAATTGGATTGCCATATATTCAAAATTTTATTTTTTTAATAAAAACACAAAGTCTATGCGTTACTTTGTACTTGATTTTTAACTACGACAAATATAGTACGATAATCATCGTAGTTCAAAATTTATCTACGTTTTTTTTCGTACTTTGGTAAAATTTAACATTTCAATATGAAAAATACTCTGTGTATCGGCTCATTCAAATGCCTAATTATTTTCTTATTTTCTTTTTTTTTAATTGGATTACAAGCACAAAATGCTGATTATCAAATACTTAAAAGCATTTCAAACTACCGTAGCCCGGCCGATGATGGTTTCAACCATTTTATATCCAATACAGCGGCTTATATCAGCGTGGGTACTCCTATATTAATGTATGGTATTGGCTTGATAGAGCACGATAAGGATTTACAAAACAAATCGCTCGAAATTGGTGTGACGGTGGCGGCGACGATTGTGGAGACTTATGCTTTGAAATACATCATCAAACGCCCACGTCCTTACATCACATATCCCGATTTAAGTCATTTGGCTACGGAGGGGACTCCTTCGTTTCCGAGTGGGCACACATCAGCAGCGTTTGCTTTAGCGACTTCGGCGAGTTTGAATTATCCGAAATGGTATGTTATTGTGCCATCTTTTGCATGGGCGGGTTTGACGGGTTATTCACGCATGTATTTGGGTGTGCATTACCCAACTGATGTTTTAGCGGGTGCGGCTTTGGGTGCTGGAACGGCATGGTTGGGTTGGAAAGTGAATAAATTATGGCAAAAAAAATACATAAAAAAGACGATTTGAAAACCACAACGTTTTAAATATTTTTTAGATAAAAAATTGATAATCAATTCTTTGAATAGCAAAAAAAACTTTTAGGTTCTTAAAAATCCTTATTTTTGAATTTGAAAACAAATTCATATTTTTCATCCAAAATATAACACACATGAAATCAATACTCTTTAATCCAAACTCTTGTTTCACGACACTTCTGCTTTTATTGTTATATCCAACAACGGCATGTATAGACATGAACACAAAAGCTAAAGAAAACGCCAGCAATTTTATCGCTGACAAAAATGCTACAAAATCTGTAAAAGAAGTTATTCTGGTTGATAATGGCACTGTAGCACCTATGCCAACGGTTCGACGCCTGGTCATATCCTTCAAAAACTTAGACAATATTTTATTCAGCTATACCGAAAAAACAGGTACTTACTTGAGGGAAAATCAAAGCAATATGTTGATTGATAAAGATAATCGGGATGCTCTTCGTGATGAAATCGAAAAAATCGCTGAACTTGCGGAGGATGGATTGGATGTCAATCCTGGAAAACAACTTTGCGTTGGCATGAACAGTATGAACGTTGAAGTGGTTTTTAATACAGGCGATACATCGCGTTTTGAGGTTTCAGGTACGGCTCGTTGTGACCCGAGTCTTTGCCCTTCTGTTTGGGCTTTGGATTCTATCGCTATGGTCGTATTTCACAATTATAAAAGCAGACTTTAATACAGTTTCTATTCATTCTTTTAGCGTTTCATTTAGACGCCTTCAAAAAATTATTCCAATTTAAACTTAATCGGCAATGTATAACCGACGCGAACAATTTTACCATCCTTCTTACCAGGCTTCCAGTTTGGCATCTCCGAAATAACGCGCATGGCTTCTTTTCCTAAGGAATAATCCGTTTTTTCAACGATTTTATTGCCTTTTATACCATTTGATTCAATCAACGTAATGGTATCACGAACAATCACGGGTACATCTTTTTTGATATTGACATTTGTAATTGAACCATCTTTTTCGACCACAAAACCCACATAAACAGTGCCTTGACCACCCGCATCTCTGGCACTTTTTGGATATCTAATGTTTTGTCCCAACCATTTGAATAAAGCCATTTGTCCCTGAGGAAACTCTGGCGCCTCGTCAATAACATTAAAAATCGGGTCATTTGTCGTGTTTTCTGCTTGAACATTAACGCGTTCTTGCTTCATTGCCTTCTTTTCATCTTCTAATTTCTGTGCCTTTTGTTCTACCGTTTTTTTTTGCGTATCAAATCCTACAACAACCACTTCTTGTAATTTTTGGTCAGCATCTGTTTTAGATACATCCGCATTTTCTTTTTTAAATGCTTTCTCCATTTCGGCTTTTGAACCTTTGTAACTTTCAACGTGTCCATCTTTGAAAGTAATGGTTATCTGCGTATGCCATTCCTCTTTTGAGTCAATATTCATGTGCTCAATTTGCTTTTCATCAACCAATTTCAAATCAGATAAAGGTTTGAAAGTGGTATCAGCAACAGAATACTGAGGGGTCTCTTTTTGAGACAAATCATTGATAATTAAAGGTTTGTCATGTGTTTTATCAACGATATTATCACCAATCGTTTTAACAACTTTATCACTCAAAGCCTCCGTTTTAGCTAAAATAGGCGTTTCAGGTGAAGCCAAAGCCGCCGTTAAAATCAAAAAAATAGGTACAGCCAAGGCGTATTTTATGAGCGCGGGGCGTTTAGATTTGTTCCGAGTCATCATCAGAATGCGTTTTTTTAACTGTGAAAAAAAATGATTAGAAATATTGCTTGTCAGCGACAACGCCATTCCGGATTGTTGTTGTCGCAATAAGAGCCGTCCATACTGAGGGGTCGCATTGTCGCGCAAAACCGCTTCATC
>JAYTUQ010000349.1:0-18402 GCA_043744455.1 Saprospiraceae bacterium
ATTCTTTGTTTCGACAAGACGAAAAACAAAAACCGCTCATCTCGTTTATCGAGGTGGGCGGTTTTGTTTTTTGTCAATAGTCATTGGTCATTATTGTCAATAGTCATTCGGTAATGACCAATGACAATAATGACCAATGACAATAATGACCAATGACAATAATGACCAATGACAATAATGACCAATGACAATAATGACCAATGACTATTTTACTGCTTCCAGAATTTAGCCGTTTCTGTACCGACTTTCACCATATAAATACCCTTCGTCAAAGTACCAACGCTTAATTCCGTTTGCGTTCTGAATTGCCCTGTTTGAACATTTCGTCCAAGTAAATCGGTGATGATATACGTTTGAACGTCATCATTGTCTGTACTGACCATCAATTTATCGCTTACAATTGATGGATAAACCGTCAATTTGGTGCTTTTCCCTTGCGAAACCGATACAATATTGGATTTCATTTCTGCACCGTCTATATCCACCAAACGCAAACGATAGTAACTTATACTGAGGGGGGCATCGTCTGTAAATTGATAATCTTTCACCGTTTGGCTATGACCCGCCGCTTTCACCGTACCCATCGTTTGCCAGTTTGACAACCCATCCGCCGAACGCTCTACATCGAAAGAGTGGGTGTTCTTCTCTGTAGCCGTTTGCCATGTGATGAGGTTTTGGGTATTTTGGGCTTTGGCTTTTAATGATGTTAATTCAGCAGATAGTACACCAGCATTACCAAATGAGAAAGGAGACCACGAAGTTGATAGATTTGTAAATGTTACAACATAAGGTGCAGAAGGTGTAGGGGTTGCTGTCCCAATATTTTGCCACGAACCACCTAAGAAATGTAATCCATCCATAGTAGCCGTATTATTAAATGCCGAAGCACCTTCACCACTATTGTAAGTGAATGCCAATCCAACATTTTTTGTCGGTGTAGTATTTGGTGTGATATCCCAAGTCCGATTTATAACTTTAGTTGGTTGCGCAATGCCTCCGCCAGCAGGTGCTGTTGCACTGACAGTGACTGCATAATTTTTAGCATCACCATTTGATATGGTGACTGGATTATAAGCAGATGCTGTTGGTCCTACTGGAAATGTGGCTGTATTGACGGCGTTTATGGTTAATGCGCCTGTACTGTTTGTGACGACATAAGAAGAAGATGAGCCACCTGTGATAGCAGCAGTTGTAAGGTTATTTGAACCTAAGGTTAATTTTCCAGAAGTAAAAACTATAGAAGTGGCAGTAAGTGATGAACTAAGGGTTACACCTGTTGCATTATTGACAGTTAACGTATTAACTGTATTTGCAGTGGGTGTCGTAGTAAATGTACCAGTAGCAGAGCTATTAAATTCATAGTCAGCTGCGGATGAAAACGATTTAGTTGTCGTTGTAATAGACCCAGCAATACCAGTTGCATTTGCAGATTTGACTATCCCACCTGAACTAACAGCAACTCCTCCAGTACCTGATAAAACATAGGTACTCAAATCTAATGTACCAGTACTTGCAACAGTTAATGTTCCTGTATTGACAGTTGTATTGGAACTCAAAGTAGTAACAGAAGAAGCATTAATTAATAAACCATTTGTACCTAATGATAAAACTAATGTACCGCTCACACCACCTAGGTCTGCTGTTGAACCTGTAATATTCCAAGCCCCAGTAGTGCTTTGCGACATTGTCGCTGTTCCAGTAATACCATTTCTAAAAGTTTTAGTTCCGGCACCTCCCCATGTGAAAGACGCATTAACTTCTATTTTTCCATTGATGGTTGTATTACTAGCTCCCCCTGGGATACCCCAACCTATACTTACTCTTAATTTGGGAATGGTAGATATACTTGCATTAGGAAAAAAAGTAAGCCCACTTGCAGATGGTGTATTAGAACTATTCCATTCAAAAATAGCACCATCATTCCATATTATACCTGTTGATGAGGTGGCGAAAGCATTATAACCACCTCCTGTTCCGGCAAATGTAATTTTCCCTCCTGTTCCGATATTAATATTGGCACTTGCTGCAATAAGTATTGTTGTGCTATATGATGCATTACCTGTTACTTGCAACACACCACCATTGTTAATATCAATATCATTTGTTGCTGTACCATTATTTAAATTTAAAGTACCTGTTGTTGAGTTTATAGTTAATATACCTCCATTTGCAATAACTATATCATCAACAGTAACGGATGTTGATACAGTTACGGTATGTCCATTTCTAATTGTAACTGTTGCTGCGGAACTTGTGGGTGCTAAAGTTGCAGTACTCCAATTGCTATTATCCGATGAAGACTCCCATGTAGCTGGTGTAGCCCAATCGCCTGTAACTGCACTTCTAAAATAGTCAGTTGTATTTGATGCGACAGTAATATTAAATGTTGTACTTGTAGCACTACTCAATGCACCAGAAGCTGCTGTTAGTTGCAATGCTGTACCGACTGCTGTATGGGTCAAGGTAGTATAAGAAGCTAATCCGGCTGATGGTGTTGCAGCAACAGGAGAACCTGTTAATGTACCAGATGAAGTCATACTGACACTTGTTACATAATCCAAATCCCGATTGCTATTAGCATCATTAGCGCTCACAGTTACTGAGGGGGTCATTGTGGCATTGATAAGCGCATTACTCGGTTGCTGAACAAAAGCTAAAACCGTTGCCACAACTGCAACAGCATTATTTGTTAAGCCTGAATTTTGGTCTTGACTGGCAGCTAATTGACTAAAACTCGGGTCGGTAGTAACATTGGCTGTCTGAATCCTAAAAACTAAGTTTGAACCATCAATTGTGGTTTTAAGTGTCGTCATATCTGTTTTCAACCAGACTTTTAAGGTATAAGTCTTCGTCGCATTATCTGCAATTAAACCTAAATTAGCAATATTAATGCTGGCGAAAGTTATCGTTGTCGCAGCAACTGTACCTATCATGCTGCTTGTTCCGTCGTTCAGTTCAGCCCCTGCAATAGCTAATGTCCAATCTGCTACATCGTTTCCTGTACCTTGCGTAAACACCATTTGAGATATTTTCGTCGCAAGAGCATCTGTGGCAGGTGTTGCACCGTCATCTTGAATGGCAATGTCGAAGTTTAAGGAAGCTGCACCTTGTGTGGTTGTTAGAGAAGATATTGTTGTGGGTTCTGCTCCTGCTCCTACGGCAATGGTGGAAGTGCCAGAAGAGGCTAATGTTGCTGTAAGGCTAACATTATCTAATCCTAATCCTTGTGAATTACTACTTGAAGTAGTAAATAGCCACATTACATAAAAATCACCATTATTTGCTATGTTTACTCCCGATATTGAGATAGATTTATTTACAGTAGTCCCTCCTGTAAAAGTGTAAGACGAAGTTCCAGTAGCAAATACGGACGTTGCAACATCACCGCTAGTTCTTGATGTCCATGTATTCCCATCCGTAGATGTATAAAAGCTTAATGAGAAGTTGGTACTATTTATCCTGTACCTTTCAATGTCGAAAGTTATTGAGATATCATTAATTTGGACGCCTGAGGTATTTCGATAGTAAGCCATAATAGAATTAGGAGTGCCATAACCACTAGATGTCATAAAACCGATTGCTCTATCGGTAGTGGTGGTTCCATTCCCCCAGTTATATCGTCCTCCTGCGGTTGGACTTCCACTACTAGCTCCTTGACTAACAGCGGTTACATTAGCCGCAGCTCCGTAAGTTAGAGAAGTCGATCCCGTACCAGCTGCAGACATTTTCCAGTTACTTGGAAGACTTGCTGTCGTTGATGTCCCAATAGTAAAGTCTTCAGTTACTGCTGTTGAACTGGGTATGCTAATTTGAGTAAAAGCCACTTGTTTTGATATTAATAGAAAAAAAGCTAAAAAGCTAAAACCCAAATTAAACCGTGTAAAAAATCTTTTCATAATAATTGATTTAATAAATGTTAAAAAATAGTATTCAATAAAATTAGTTACGAGAATAGATGCTTATGGCTAACAAATCAAGAACGAAACGTCTTAAATGGTAGCAATAAGATTTATCTTCAAAGCATGTGTTGTAAAAATAAGTAGGTAATTCTCTATCATCAGACCTTTGAAATTAGTGTATGATGATAAAAATGTGGAAATTCAACTGTCAGAACGGAAAAATGGAACAAATTTAAATGAGTGTGATTGTGTTGTTTTTTTGTGTGATTAGCGATGTAAATTGATGTTTGTTGCGCTCATCTTTAAATGATGTTGGAAAGGTAGTGAGTTTTAGACATAAAATATATACATTCTAATATTATTTTAACGTTAAATTGAAATGAAAAACATATGATAATTATTTTTTGAAAAATTTTTTCAACAAACAAAAAAGTGACCCCCTCAGTATCGAAAGGGTCACTTTATCATCTTTTTCAATGAAGATGGTTTTATCTAAACTCTAAAAATATCTTTATCTTCCCAATCGCTTTTTTTGTAAGTCATGACAAATTCAAACAATAAAATCAAAAGGGCGAAGAGTACAAAATACTGAAAATATGACTCATACTCGCTAAAAGCGCGCGATTCCATCTCTTTTTTTTCTACTTTGTCAATGCGGTTTTGCAAGGCTTCTATCACCCCGTTTGTGGTGGCGATATTGAAATATTCACCGTTTCCAGCGCGAGCAATGTCTTTCATCATCTGTTCATTGAGCTTTGTTCGAATCGGTTGCCCTTTATCATCCCGTTTATAGTCGGTCGTACCGCCAAAATCAATCGGCATAAAGCCTCCCTCAGGCGTACCGACACCAACGGTAAAAATAACAAGCCCATTGTCTTTCGCTGTTCGGGCACGGTCTATGGCTTCCGAATCATGGTCTTCCCCGTCGCTGATGATGATGAGGACTTTATTGCTTTTTGCACTTTCGCCAAAAGCCTTTTCCGCTACGTCAATGGCTTCACTGATGGCGGTGCCTTGTGTTGGTGCTTGGTCAGGGTTAGAGGATTTCAAAAACATAGCCGCCGCCGCATAGTCTGTTGTCAAAGGCATTTGCAAATAGGCATTGCCCGCAAAAACAATCGAACCGATGCGCTCACCTTTGAGTGCTTGCACCAAATCGAGTGTAAAAGCTCTTGCCAGTTCCAGACGACTGGGTTTCACATCGTCCGATATCATCGAGTTTGAAATATCTAACGCAATGATAACATCCGAGGCTTTGCGTTTGGCTTTGTCGCGCTTCGTGCCCAATTGTGGATTTGCCCAAGCCACCACTAACAGCGCAAAAACGAGCATTAAAATGCCAAATTTAAGTGGATGTTTGATATTTGACACTTTAGGCATCAGCCGTTTTACCAAACGCGACTCTCCAAAACGCTCGAGTGCTTTTAAGCGTTTGCGCCGCATAAGTATGAAAAACAGCGTTAAAAGCGGAATCAATGCCAGCGCGTAAAAATGGTTGAGATATTCAAATCGAAACATGATGATTGATTATTGAGACGACTAAATGATTTTTTTTACTTTTGTATCCCCCCTCAGTATAAAATCGTTTTCAAGGTCTAAAAGGTTGATTCCAGGGGTTTTACCTATATCGAAACTGCCCAAAGTATCCTCGAAACCGAGAGCCTGCGCCCCATTTAACGTTGCCCAACGGATTAATATTTCAAAGGGAACGTATGATTGAAAACGTTGAATGGTCTTCATTTCTTCCAAAATAGACAGTTGCCAATTTGAGGTTAAACTATCCGTCCCAATCGTCATGCGCACATGGTCATCTATAAAATGTTGATAATGGGGCAAACGATTTTCGATATACAAATTGGCATTCGGGCACGTTGCCCAATAGACATTTTCAGACCACATCTGTGCTGCGCCAATATCTGCTTTTGATGTCAATGTATTGTGTACAAACAGCGTTTTTACTGAGGGGTCTAAATTTTCGAGTGCATAGTGAATTGATGTTTTTCCCGATGGGACAAAAGTGTCGAGAGAAATGCCAAATTTGCCATAAAAATCATAAAAATCGCCTTTGCCATACAAAAATAAGTCTTGTTCAGGTTGTGTTTCTTGATTGTGAATACTGATTGTTGTGTTGTTGTTTGCATTCAAATCATTAATTTTTTTAAACAAAAACCTTGAAACAGAATATGTGGCATGTGGCACAACACTTTTACGACTTCCTGCCGCCAACGGTATAGCATCATAAACGCGTTTATATTTTTCAAACTCTTTGTCAGCATCGGTGTCTTGTAAAAAATCAAACATTTCGACAAAAGTATAATATAGCAAATTGCCTTTTGCTTTTTGAACAAACGTATCTGTCACGTTTGAAATATCGCCTACGGCGACGATGCCGCCTTCAATCATCTCTTTTTCTGCTTTTTCAATGGCATCGGCAATGACTTCTGCTTCTGCTTCGCGCTGCGTGACGACACCCGTAATGAAAGGAATCAACGTCGTACCTGTAGCGACTTTGCCCTTCATGTGCGACAGTTCAAGGTGGCAATGGGTATTGATAAACCCAGGCACAAGCACACCTTTATAGTATTCAAGGGAAGCGATGTCATGGTGCTCGCGGCTGTCAATTTTAAGTATTTTTCCTTGATTATCAACGATAATGACCCCATTTTCGATGGGTTCAGAAGAAATAGGGAAAAGCCAATCGGCGGTTATTTTTCGCATAATGCTATATTTTTATCATTTATTTTCCAAAAGCCCAGGTCAAAAAATCAGGCATCACTTTGCCCCACGTATGAGGATTGTGTTCGCCACCTTCTACTTCAAGATATTTAACATCTTCGTGAGGACGATAGCCTATTCGAAATAGTTCGTCCATCAAATCATGCGTATCGTCAATAACATCAATAACGCCATTGTTGTTTCGGTCAGAATCTTCATCGCGTGTGCCGACTTCGAACCAAAATTTCATCCCTTTTTGGTAATCACTATGAGCAATAATATCGTGCATAATGCGCCCTCCGTCTGGATCTTGAGCCGTCCATTCTCGCTCACGCCACCACAAAGATCCGCTGAAAATGCCTACTTTACTGAACAATAGGGGGTTTTGCCAAGCAATATCGAGGGCAGATAAAGCCCCGAGTGAAAAACCTGCAAAAGCTCTATTCTCAGGCTCGAGTAAGCATCGATATTCATCATTTATGTAAGGCATAAGTTCATGTAACACAAAATTGGCATAATGGTGGGCTTTATTCCCTCTATTTTTATAGTCTGCTTGTCGAGCCGTACCGTATTCGTTGACGCGGTTTTCGTTGCAATACATAGCAATAATGATGATGGGTTGTAACAGTCCCTTAGCATAAAGGTGCGTCAAGGTGTCGAACATACCCAAAGCGAGCATGTCTTGACCATCGTTGAAGTATATCGTTGGATACGATTGTCTATTGTTATGCCCATACTGAGGGGGTAGAAAAACATCTACTTTCACGCCTCGTTCCAAATATTTTGAAGGTATATTGAGGTGTTTTACCATAACTTGATTACTATTGCTTTGAGAACTCGAAAACGAGTCTATAATTTTTTGTAAAAAATTCATTCCAGATACAAGATATTAGAAATTAAGTATTGATTCTTTTTATTTTACAAACCTTTTGTATAAAGAAAATAGAAAAGGTTAAAGTGGCTTAATTAAAAATTTAATTTTGATAAAATAACTATTTAGTTATTTTTATTTTTAATAATAAAATTAAATTTAATTGTTAAGAAATTTTATTTGGTAAAAGAAATACAAAAGACTTGGTCGTTTGATACCTATTTTGTTAATTTTGCACGTCAAACGAAAGGCAAAGAAACAGTTTTTTTTTCTTAAAACTTATTTACCCACCAGCCAAAATTAGGCTATAAACACAATAGAAAAATGAGAGAGGAACACTTTAAGTGGTATTCACCACATTTGAGTATGGATGCTGAGATGCTCGTTTATGGTCACGCAGGTTATCCTGTCATCATATTTCCGACTACTCAAGGGCATTATTACGAGTCAAAAGATTTTAAATTAATTGAAAGTGTTCGTTGGTTTATTGAACAAGGTTTGGTACAAATTTACGCGCCCGATTCAATGGACAAATACTCTTGGTACAATCGCGAAGTACATCCCACTGTAAAAGTACACAACCATTCTTGTTTTGATAAAATGATTCGTTGGGAACTTGTTGAGCGCATTCGGCACAATACAGGCAACAAGCGCGTGGCGGTTACAGGGGCAAGTTTTGGTGGATATCATGCCGCAAATTTTGCTTTTCGCCATCCCGATGTTGTCAGCCACATGTTTTCCATGAGTGGTGCATTTGATATTCGCAGTTTTATGAATGGATATTACGATGATAATGTGTATTTTAACAATCCAGTGGATTATCTTCCAGCATTAAATCACCCTGATTTGTGGAAACTCAAAATCATTCTCGGTACGTCAGAATGGGACATTTGTCGTCCTGCCAATGAGCAATTATCGGCTATTTTGAATGAAAAAGGTATTAAACATTGGTTTGATATGCGCGGCTGGATTGCGCATGACTGGCCCCTTTGGCGCGAGATGTTTCCTCATTACTTGTCGTTATTATAATCAAAAAAACAATATTTTTACGTTGTGAGACAGTGTTTCACAAGCAAAAACAAGGAAAATACGATGTTGATATTTAATGGAAAATACGATGCCATGATAAAAAATATCGGTCAAGTTTTGACCGATGGACAGTTACGTAGCGTCGTTGCCATTAATGATATTTTGATTAGAACGTATTGGTTAATAGGTAAAGAAATAGTCGAATACGAGCAACAACGAAACCAAAAAGGTGATTTAGGCACTCCGTTATTTGAAAAATTGACCAAAGATTTATCCGATAAACATGGCAAAACATTGAGTCGGAGCAATCTATTTTATATCAGAAAACTGTTTTTAAAGTATCCCGATAGTGAAACTTTGTCTCATAAATTGTCATGGTCTCATTATTTTGAATTATTGAAAATAGACGATGATATGGAGCGTGGATTTTATGAAAAACAAACCATTCTTGAAAGTTGGTCGGTTCGTGAACTCAAAAGACAAAAAAAAAGTGCTTTATTTCACAGATTGGCTTTAAGTCGTGATAAAGAAGGAATTTTGAAATTGTCAAGTGAAGGTCAGATTGTTGAAAAACCAGAAGATTTGATTCGTGACCCTTATATTTTTGAGTTTTTAAAAATGAGTGAACAAGATAAATACCTTGAAAGTGAGCTTGAACAACGCATAATTGACAATTTACAGTCGTTTTTACTCGAATTGGGAAAGGGATTTGCTTTTGTCGGTCGGCAATATAGGATTATGCTCAACAACCGTCCACATCGTGTTGACTTAGTTTTTTATCACGTTTTTTTGAAGTGTTATGTCCTTATTGATTTGAAACGAGACGAAGCAGAATATGGTGATGTCGGACAAATGAATATGTATCTTAATTACTTCAAAAAGGAAGTCAATAGAGATGATGACAACGCACCTGTGGGTATTATTCTCGCAGCAAACAACGATGATGTGTCATTGGAATATGCTTTGGGCGGTTTGACAACACAAATTTTTATTACAAAATACCAACTTTATTTGCCCGAAAAATCTGTGTTGGAAGAACGTGTTAGGCGTATTTTAGAAGAAAATAATGATAAAAACCTTGATTTATATTGAGGGGGTGCAATTACAATTAAAAATTCAAACCAGAATCCATAACTAAATTAAAATCAGCTATTTATGAAGAAAATTGGTATATTATTCGGACAAGAAAACACATTCCCGTGGGCGTGTATCGAGCGCATAAATGAAAAGAAAATCCCTGGAATCGTTGCCGAAGCGGTTTCCATTGATAAAGTTATTCAAGGCAGCCCAACTGAATATGCGGTTATCATTGACCGCATATCACAAGATGTGCCTTTTTATCGGGCGTATTTGAAGAACGCAGCGATTTCTGGCACTGCGGTCATCAACAATCCGTTTTGGTGGTCGGCAGATGAAAAGTTTTTTAATAATGCCTTAGCTGTTCATGTCGGTGTGCCTGTGCCAAATACGGTCATTTTGCCTTCCAAATCCATGCCTGATGACACAACAGCAAACTCATTCCGCAACTTGAAATATCCAATGGATTGGGAAGCGATTTTCAAATACATTGGTTTTCCAGCCTATATGAAGCCACATGCAGGCGGCGGTTGGAAATCGGTTTATAAAGTAGAAAATATGGAAGACTTTTTCGACAAATATGCCGAAACAGGTCAGCTTGTGATGATGTTACAATCGGAAGTTGTTTTTGAAGAATATTTCCGTTGTTACTGCTTGGGCGGCAAATATGTACACGTTATGCCTTACGAACCGCGTAATCCACACCATTTGCGCTATGCCGTTGAGAAAAAAACATCGCCTGAGATGTTGGCTTTGGTGGAGTCTTATGTCTTGAACTTGTGCCGTGCTTTGGGCTATGATTTCAACACTGTTGAGTTTGGCGTGATGAATGGTGTGCCTTATGCGATTGACTTCTGCAATCCAGCACCTGATGCCGATGTTCATTCAGTGGGTCAAGAGAATTACGAATGGATTGTTGAAAATGCCGCAAATTTTGCCATCGAAAAGGCTTTGGCGCACAAAGAGGGGCAAGACAATTTGACGTGGGGTACGTATATTCGCTCGGCGGTCACAGGCAGCTCGATGGTTCCAGATGTCAGCGATGGGGCAATTCATACTGTGCCAAATCCGGGTGCTGCTCCCGTCGCTAAACCAACGGCTAAGAAACCTACAGATGTAAAAGAAGAAGCACCCACAGCGGAAAAGCCCGCAGCTAAAAAAACAACTAAAAAGTAATTAGTTGATGTTTTTGAGATTAAAATTTATCAAAAAAGCACCGCCTTACTGAGGGGGTGCTTTTTTTTATAAACCGTTATGAATCAATATCTTATCAGCCTTTTGAGCGAAGCCGAATAACAGGGCAAATACATTCTTCCAACGAAATACCGCCATGTTGGAAAGTGTTGCGATAGTAATTATTGTAATGATTGTAGTTGTTCGGATAAAGGAAATAAACGTCTTCTTTTGCAAAAATAAATGTTGAACTGACATTCGGACGGGGCAAACCCGCCGCTTTCGGGTCTCTTACTTCGAGCACGTGGCGTTTATCATATTGCAAATTACGTCCTACTTTGTAACGTAAATTGGTTGTTGTTTCCTTATCAGCGACTACTTTTGAAGGTGTTTTTACGCGAATTGTTCCATGATCAGTTGTAACAAAAAGCCTGACATTTTTACTTGCCAACTTTTGCAAAGCCGCATACAGTGGTGAGTTTTGAAACCATGAACGGGTCAATGAACGGTAGGCTTTTTCGTCACCAGCCAATTCTTTTAGTACTTCCATTTCCGTTCGTGCATGACTCAACATATCAATAAAATTATAGACAATAACCGTAAAATCGTTGTTCAAATAATTTAAAACATTGTCTTCCAATATTTTAGCATTGGCAACATTCGTGATTTTAACGTAGTCGAATTTCCACGACTTTCTCTGTATTTTCTGAATATTTTCACCTAACAGGTCGGCTTCATGCATATTCTTGCCGCCCTCTTCATTATCGTTGAGCCACCATTTCGGATAACGCGCTTCAATATCTGCGGGCATCATGCCTGCAAAAATTGCGTTACGGCTGTACTGTGTTGAGGTCGGAAGAATGGCATAAAAAAAGTCCTCTTCTTCTACCCTGAACAATTCGGTAATAATGGGTTCAATTACTTTCCATTGGTCGTAGCGCAAATTGTCTAACAACAACATCACTGAGGGAGTATCGTCGCCGACATGAGGGAATATCTTGTTTTTCAACAAGTTATAACTCATCGTCGGTGCGGAATCTCGCTTCGTACCCAACCAATCGAGGTAGTTTTTGATGATATATTTTGAAAATTCTGTATTGGCTTCTGCTTTTTGTGTAGAGAGAATTTCCGACATATTGTCGCCACCACTTGCATCAAGGCGTAACTCCCAACCAATGAGTTTTTTATAGACCTCAACCCATTCCGCATGATTCAAACCGCTTTGAATTTGCATAAAAAGTTCGCGAAACGATTGTTGATAGCTTTGCATTGTGCGCTCCGACACCAACCGTTTGTTGTCAATAATGCGCTTTAAAGACAATAAAATTTGGTTCGGATTGACAGGTTTGATGAGATAATCAGCGATTTGTTGCCCAATAGCGTCTTCCATGACGTGTTCAGCCTCGTTTTTGGTAATCATCACGATAGGCAAATTGGGGTGCATTTCTTTGATACGCGAGAGCGTTTCGAGACCCGTCAAACCGGGCATTGATTCATCCAAAAATACGACATCAATATCGCGCGATTGCTCGCATTCTTCAAGAGCATCATAGCCATTAGAAACTGTAAGGACTTCATAGCCTTTTTTTTCAAGGAAAAGTTTGTGCGGTTTTAGCAGGTCAATTTCATCGTCTGCCCACAATATTTTGATTTTATCCATAAAAATGATTAGTAATTATTTGAAGAGAGTTGATTTAACTCGTTTCATTTGTTAACGCAAATTAAAGGTAAATATTAGTTTTCATAAAAAAACACCCCTCAGTATCTGGTTGATGGAGGAGTGTTTTTCGTAATTCTTTAAGAATATACTTACAAAATGAAATAAAAATCAGCATAAATATGTCGTATCACCCCAATCTATGGTCAAAACGACTTAAAATGGTAAATCATCTTCTCCAACCGTTTTGAATGGTTCATCTGCCAATGTTGGAAAATCGCTCGCGGGCGGTGGTGTTGAGGCAGTAGCCACTTTCTGAAGTGGCTGAACAGGTTTTTCAGAAGTTGTTGCAGCAGCGTCACCGCTTGATTTCTCAATACGCCAACAGGTCAAATTTGTAAAAAATTTGCCTTGCCATTCACGTCCGTTGAGGTCAAAATGGACTTTAATTTCTTCTCCTTCATTATAGTTTTCCAAGAGTTGGCAACGGTCTTGCGTCAATTGGAACTTGATAAGTTGTGGATAATTGCCTTCTGCGAATTCCAAAACGAACTCCCGGGCTTGAAAAGTAGGAGATTTGCTCTCCGCAGGAAATTTTTTATACAGTTTGCCGACTATCTCAAAAGACATATTTTGATTGATTATTAATTATTAACGATTGATTATTTTCTAAAATGTGCCCAAAGGTAAAATTAAAAAACGTAAAAAACGACCACTTTTTAAAGGCTTTTCAGCAAAACTTGATTGATTTTTTTAATCATACGGGGTCCTTCATATATCAATCCTGTATAAATTTGAACCACATCTGCTCCTGCTGACAATTTTTCCAGCGCATCTTCGCCCGTCTGAATGCCGCCCACGCCTATAATGACCAACCCTTTTTGCTTTGTGTTTTTCCGTAAATAACGAATTACTTCGGTCGAACGGCTTTTTACAGGCTTGCCACTCAATCCACCCATTTCTATACTGAGGGGGTCATTTTTGACCAATTCCCTTGAAATTGTTGTATTTGTGGCGATGATACCGTCCAATTTATTGTTTTCCACGATTTCTAAAATGTCATCGAGTTGCGCTTCATTCAGGTCGGGAGCAATTTTAAGCAACAAAGGTTTAGGTTTTTCTTTTTGTTGATTAAGGTTTTGGACGTGTGCTAAAAGCTGATTCAAAGGCTCTCTGTCTTGCAAAGCCCTCAAATCAGGCGTATTTGGCGACGAGACGTTGACCACAAAATAATCCACATGGTCAAAAAGTGCTTCAAAACAAATTTCGTAGTCCTGGAACGCTTTTTCATTGGGCGTTACTTTGTTTTTACCAATATTGCCACCAATAATGACCCCCTTCCCGATATTATCGGGATTTCGTTCCTCAACAGTATTTTTATGTGTTTTTCGATATTCTTTAAGCCTTTCCACCAATTTATCCACACCTTCATTGTTGAAACCCATGCGGTTTATCAAAGCATCATAATCGGGCAAACGGAAAAGTCGCGGCTTCGGATTGCCGTCTTGCGGCTTTGGTGTAACCGTTCCGATTTCAATAAAACCAAAGCCCAAATATGCTAAATCATTGATATACTTACCATCTTTATCAAAACCTGCTGCCAACCCGACAGGATTTGGGAAGGTCAAACCCATAATTTTACGTTCTAATTTAGGGTCGTTTGGCACATACAATTGCTTGAAAATCCATTTGCCAAACGGTAAACTCAAGGCAAAACTAAAAAGACGCATCGTCGTGTCATGCGCTTTTTCAGGCGACATTTGGAAGAAAAGAGGTTTTAATAGTAATTTATACATAAAAAATAAAATTTTAACGATTGGAAATACTGTTTACTTGATGCCATGGCAATACTTCTACGGTCGTTCTATTTTGAGCCAAATCGCCACCATAAACTAAAAAATAACTAATATTTTCTGTTTTAGCAATGTCTTGAAAAAGGTTAAGGTTTTTAAAAAAATCATTGTTTAAGGTCTTTCCTGCTTTGATTTCAATAGTTTTCAAGCGATTACTTTCTTCAATAATTAAGTCAATTTCACGCCTATTGCTGTCCTGCCAAAAATAAAAAGCAAGGTTTTTTGAATCGGCGATATACTGTTTCATCAATTCAATAACAATCATATTTTCAAACAAAGCGCCTTTTGCAAAATGCGTATTGAGTTGCGTCGTGTCTTGAATATTCAAAAGTGAGCAAGCCAAACCTGTATCATAAAAATATAATTTGGGCGATTTGATAATCCGTTTATCAAAATTTCGGTAATAAGGCGGCAATAAATAAATAATATAGCTCGCTTCCAGTAGGCTAATCCACGATTTAACGGTTTTATGGTCAATACCTAAATTATTTCCTATTTCCGAAAAATTCACCAATTGACCAATACGTCCTGCGCAAATTGTCAAAAACTGTCGAAACAAACGCAAGTCAGTCACATTTGTTATTTGTCTAACATCTCGTTCTATATAGGTGCTGATATAATTGGGGTAAAAATCGGAAGGCATAATGTTTTTATCGTAAATACGGGGATAGCCACCTGTTAAAATGAACATTTCTACGTCTTTTATTGGATAATTAGCTGTTGTCAACTCATGTAAAGACAAAGGTAAAAGTTGCAACAAAGCGACTCTACCTGCCAAAGACTGCGTAATTTTTTCGAGTAAAAGGAAATTTTGAGACCCCGTCAGTATGTATTCACCTACGATTTTACGTTGGTCTGTATAATGTTTGAGATACGGGAATAATTCAGGTACTGTCTGTACTTCGTCTAAGATGACCCCATTTTGATATGTTTGCAAAAAACCATGTGGGTCAGCGACCGCAAAATCATGATTTTCTGGCAATTCGAGGTTAATGTATTGATAATCAGGACGTAAGAATTGAGCAAGCGTTGTTTTACCCGATTGCCTCGGACCCGTTAATGCCAATAATGGATATTGACTCAATAAAGTATTTGCTTTTTCAGTTAATTGACGCGGTATCATTTTATATTTTTATACACAAAGTTATGTAAATTGGGAATCTAATTCCCAATTTACATAACTTTTTTCAAAATAATAATTGCTGATGTCGCTTCAAAAGCAATTCCAAATCCTCAAATGACTCTTCGTATGCCCAATACATCAACCGTCCGTGTGAACCTGTCACTAAAATGTATTTGTCTGAAATAGACTGAATACGACTGACGGCAACGATTTTTACCATCGGTTTTTCAACTGTTACAGTTTCAATAATTTCTTTATTTTGGTCGTCGTAACCGTGAACAATGAGGTAGTTGCTGGTTGTGATTTTTATAAACATGATATTTTAAAATTATGTATAAGGCAATGATTCTTTATAGATTTGATAATTCTCATCGTCAAAACAAACAAAAATAACCTCCTCTATTTGTTCTGCATCGTTTTCATGATGAATTAAAAATTCTGTAACAGCGTCAATGGCTAGATAACTTGCATTGATTTTTGGAAACCTATAAATTCCTGTGCTGATATTCGGAAATGCAATGCTTTTTATGCCATTTTTTAGAGCCAATTCAAGGCTATTCCAATAACAATTGCCCAATAAATCGGACTCTCCGTTTTCGCCGCCATGCCAAACAGGACCCACTGTGTGAATGACAAATTTCGCAGATAACTTGCCGCCCGTTGTTATCACCGCTTCGCCGACTTTGCAACCGCCTTGTCGTGCTACAATTTTGCGGCAATCGTCCAAAATTGCCGAACCACCTGCTCGATGGATGGCACCGTCCACGCCACCACCGCCCATGAGCGAAGTATTTGCAGCATTGACAATAGCATCAACAGCACATTTAGTAATATCGCCTTTAATGACTTTGAATTGTTTCATCATTTTTTTTAAGTTTTTACTGAGGGGGGTAAAATTGCGTTTACCATTCAAATCAAACAGAATTTCAGCACTATTTTCAATTTCAAATAAAGGAAAAACAAGCGGTTTTGAGACATCAAAATCCAAAATAAAAAGAAACGACTCGCGCTGTCTGCCCAATTCGTTCATATATTCAAATGCTTGTTTATTTGTCATGTTTTATCATTCATATTTTCGAGCATACCATTTTCGACGTATGTGTATCAAAATAGGTTCAATTTTTTCGACATCAGGCATGTCAGGCAAGTCACATGAGTCAAAAGCCTTGTCAATTTCTGCCAATTTTTGTTCCGCTTGTGTTAACAATTGGTCATAATCAAATTCACCTTTGCGGATAGCGAGTAAAGTTTCTCGATTTGGTCTGCGTACATTGACCTTTCCCGTTTTCAACATTTCCCCTGCCATATCGAGCAATCGGAAGGTGTGCATCATGTTTTTAGCATCATAGTTTTTGCCTGACGCAACGGTGTTTTCATATCGTGCTTCGTTCCGATTTTCGACCCATGCCCAATATTCGCGGTAGTCTTTGCAATATTTTGAATAACCATCTTTGTTGAAAAATAGCGTTGCAATAGGCGATTCGCCTTTCACAACGCTGCTCAAAAGTACGTCATTCGCTTCGTCCTTTCGCATGATACCTTTATATTGCTTTGACCCATCGGCATCATAAAACACGGCATAACAGCCCATCATGTTGGCAATATTCACCAAACCACATTTTTCTTGCTGTAAATCGTTGATTTTTAACCATTTACTGAGGGGTAGAGAACCCTGTCCTTTGACAACATAACAAAAATCAAGAATAGATTTTCGTTCTTTTGGCATCGGATTAACAATCTTTTTATTCAACCCTTGCGCCTTTTTAATTTGCGAAAAAGCATAACCTGCAAACGCATTTTTGCACAGTTTAGACAAAAACATATCGGTTGTTAGTAAGTCAAAAAGGGCGTCTTTTTGCAAAATACAATCGGTAGGCGAGTTGAGCATTTCAAGGATATTGGGGTTGTTTTTCATCAATAACTCTACGAAACGGCGCAATTCGTAATAGACTATATCGTTGCGTTCATCGTTGATTTGCTCGACATAGCCCAATCCAAAAAGCCTTTCTTCGGGTATGATAAACACACCTTTTATATCTGTATCCGAAGTTGGTAAATCCGTTCCGTAAGCTCGTGAGCCGCTGATGCACTTGAAGAGGATGCACCCCTCAGTATGAAGTTGTTCAATGGTCATTTATTTTTATCTTTGATGAATTTTAAACCCGACCCAACCTATTTTGAGAATTAGGTGTCTGCTAAATAGCTTTCAAAAAATATTTTTCACATGTCGCAAACCTAACAGTAAAATGAAACAATGTGTTCTTATTCTGCTCTCCTGCCTCTGTTTTTCAGCAAATGGTCAAGGTATTTTGAAAAAAATGAGTGTCGGCTTTCGGGCAGGTGCAATTTTTGCGAATTATGATAACGATTATGAGACTAAAATTGCTCGTTATCGTTATGATTCCCGTAATCATTGGCATTTCGAAATGAGTGTCGAAGATAAAAAATTCGGTATCGGAATTAACGCAAGAATTATCACTGAAATTCGTGGTTTTATTAAAAATCCAATCGCTCAAACACCTATATATATTGATAGACAAAATCTACAAATAGGTGATTTGTTATCAGTAGGTCAAAACCTTGCAGGGTTTACATTTTTTGTAAACAAACGCATTTTGTTATTAGGAGAAAAACAT
Organism: Saprospiraceae bacterium; assembly: GCA_043744455.1. Classification (GTDB taxonomy): domain Bacteria; phylum Bacteroidota; class Bacteroidia; order Chitinophagales; family Saprospiraceae; genus JAAFJT01. The sequence continues at coordinate 18,034 of JAYTUQ010000349.1, forward strand.
AGATTCGACTTTGGCGTAGGTACTCAAAAAAGGATTGGACAATCATCTTATTATGTTGGAAAATGCTTTTGGGAGTGCAGTTCCGATACAAAACCACTAGATAAACATGGACTTTTTACGCGATTAGGTTATTCCTATTTAATCAACAAACATTTTAGCGTAAGCACCAATATTGAATATGCAAGATTCCAAAAACGCCCAACCGATTTGTTTTTTGTAAATGTTTTAGCAGGTGTCCGTTTCTAAAGCTAAAAATAGTTATATGGATACACCCCTCAGTACTCTGACAAAAAAGTTCGTTGAAATAATTTTATGCAAAGGTGCGTAGCACCGAAACCGTTTATAGAAAAAGACAATTGATACAGAATT
>JAYTUQ010000350.1:0-4692 GCA_043744455.1 Saprospiraceae bacterium
ATTGCAACCTGAAGGATTAAAACTTCGATTGGCTATCATGCTGTTTAAAGAACAACTGATAACTTTAGCACAAGGTGCAGAGATTGCAGAATTGCATCAGATACAGTTTCAAAAAGAATTGGCAAAACGTAAAATACCGATTCATTATGGGATTGAAGATTTTGAGCGTGATTTGGTGACGATTTCAAAATAATAAAAAATGAAAACGCTTAACAAAGTACAATTAGAAATATTGCGACAGTTTGAAAAATGTGATACCGAAGAAGATTTCAAACTATTGCGAAAGCTTTTAGCTAAGTTTTGGCTTGATAGAGCCGTCGAAGCTGCTGATAAAGCGGCAGATGAAAGAGGTTATAGTGCTGAAACATTCGAGCAATTCAGGCATGAACACATGCGGGTAAAAAGCCCACAAGAATGAGAGTCGTGATAGATACTAATATTTGGATCATGTCTTTGTCAAGACGTTCGCCATATCACGGTATCATCTACGCCTTTGATAATGAGCAATTTACAGTATTGTTGAGTAATGAAATTATGTTTGAATATTCTGAAAAATTGATTGAAAAATATGGATTTGATACTGCTGAAGCGTTTTTAAACTCCTTAGATGAAAGTGATAATGTAGAAATGATTGAGCCATACTTTAAATGGCATTTGATTGAAGCAGACAAAGACGATAACAAATTTGTAGATTGTGCAATTACGGCTAATGCTCTTTTTATTGTTAGTGAAGATAACCATTTTAATATTTTGAAAAATATAGATTTTCCCAAAATTGAAGTGATAAGAATTGATGAATTTATGGATAGATTAGGGATACAAAAAAGAATATAAATTTAGAGAAATTGGCATGGGGTGAAACAATGGAAGATTTGTTAAATACCTATCTACGACTAAAAGGAAATGATATTTTAGCTTGTTTGGAATTTGAGAAAAAAGGTCATGATAAAAGAGGACTCTTATTGAACATAATTAATTGATTTTCAATAAAATAAGGTTTTCATACTGCGGGGTAAAAGATAATAATGAATATCAATTTCGAAATAGAAAAACACACAGAAACCACCTTCGGTTTGTTTTTGACAGGACGATTTTTGGAAAAACCACCACATTTCGCTTCTGACCAAAAGTTCCGATTAGGGGGATTTGAATTTGAGATTTGGGGTATGCCGAAAGAGGAATTATGGACATTGAAATTGGTGAGTAAAGGCGTGTTCAATTGGGTATTGGAAGAACAAGTGGTTAGGTTAGAAATTTTATAAAACCTTGATTTTGTAATGATTGCATTAAATCCTATACAATTAGAAATTTTGAAACTGTTTGAATATGAAAATCCAACAGCTGAAGAATTGATTACATTAAGGAGAATATTGCACGAATTTTTAAAAAAGAAAAATTTACCTAAATTACAAACTCTCGAAAAACAGATATTTGAGCAAGTCAAAGCAAAGGTTTTAGCAATTGATAAAGACGCAAAGGTTATTTTATTTGGGTCGCGTGCAAGAGGTGATGAACGGAAGGATTCGGATTGGGATTTTTTGATTTTGACATCGCAAGAGCTATCCTTTACTTTGAAAAATGAGTTTAGAAACAGTATTTATGAAATTGAATTAGAAACAGGCGAAGTCATCGGAACGCTGATTCATAGTTTTCAAGAATGGAAAGAAAGACAACACACCAATATTCATAAAAATATCGTAGATGATGGTGTTGAAATATGAATAAAAAGAAAGAATTAATTGAATATCGCTTAAAACGTGCAAAAGAAACGCTAGAAACTGTTGAGTTTTTATTGTTACGTGAATCGGATGATGGAAATTCAATAAGTAATCGGCTTTATTATACTTGTTTTTATGCCGTTTTAGCTTTGCTTGAATTGAAAGATGTTCGAGTAAAGAGTCATAAAACGATTAAGTCTCAATTTGGTTTGCACTATATTCAAACAGGAATAATTGAATCTAAATATGGAAAACTGTATTCTAATTTATTTGATTTAAGACAGGAAGGTGATTATACAGATTTAATTTTTTTAGATAAAGAAGAAGTGAATTTTTATCTTAAAGATTCAAAAGACTTTATTGAAATTACTGAAAAAATATTAGCAGAAAGCGACAATTACTGAGGGGTATCCCTTTAAAATAAATAAATAAAATTGGTCTTATGCCAAAAGTAACGATTGACGGACAAAGTATAGAAGTGCCAGCTGGCACAACCATTTTGCAGGCAGCACGCCTGATTGGCGGCGATATTGTGCCACCTGCGATGTGTTATTATTCAAAATTGAAGACATCAGGTGGTTATTGCCGTACTTGTATCGTGAAAGTATCGCAAGGTTCGACAGCAAATCCAACGCCGATGCCTAAACCTGTGGCTTCTTGCCGCACAACGGTGATGGACGGTATGGTGGTTGAGAATATCACGAGTCCAGAGATTTTGGAAGCCCGTGCAGGTGTTGTTGAATTTTTATTAATTAATCATCCGCTGGATTGTCCCATTTGTGATCAAGCAGGGGAGTGCCATTTGCAGGATTTGGGTTATGAGCATGGTAAAATGGATACGCGTTATGAATTTCGCCGTCGTGAGTTTGAGAAAATTGACATTGGTGATTACGTTCAGTTGCACATGACACGTTGCATAATGTGTTGGCGTTGTGTAAAAGTAGCGGAGCAACTGACAGATGGACGTGTGCATGGTGTCATTAATCGCGGTGATCATGCAGAGATTTCGACCTATATTCAAGCTGCTATCGAAAATGAATTTTCGGGAAATGTGATTGATGTTTGTCCTGTGGGTGCTTTGACGGATAAGACTTTCCGTTTCAAATCACGTGTTTGGTACACAAAGCCTGTTGATGCGCATCGTGATTGCCCAAAATGTGCGGGTACAGTACGGTTATGGTTTAAAGGTGATGAAGTGTTGCGGGTTACGGCTCGTAAAGATGAATATGGTGAAGTGGTGGACTGGATTTGCAACGATTGTCGTTTCCATAAAAAAGAAATTTCAGATTGGGTAATTGAGGGTCCCACAAAAATCAACCGTCATTCAGTCATTTCTGCCAATCATTATGAAGATGGTGTGGACGGATTGAGAACAATACAGTTTGATACACGCGTGGCTTTGATGCGCGCAAAGCATTTAGTCAATCCTCCTTTGGATGGTATCAAACATGGTTTGGGAACAGGCGCGTTGAATCCTAATAATGCTGCTGCTGCGCAGAAGTCTTTGCCCGAAAGTGTTGACAATCAATGAAATACTGAGGGGATTTAAAGTTTTAAAATATATTCCTCAAACACTAAAGACCTAATCAAATGGTAATAACCCAAAAGATTGCAATAACTATTCTGTTTGTCGTCCAATTCGGAAAAGTGTTTTCACAAACATCTGAACACTTCCCAATAAGAATTAAAGAACGTGTAAAAGTGGTGAAAGAAGTTTCATCAAAGTATGGGACTAAGTGGAATAAAAAAACGGATATCATCATTATCTATAACGATAGTTCTACTGAAATTGTAACACATCGTAAAATGAATGAATTGGTGTCTTCCATCCCTCTTGCACAATACGAGTGGAAAAAACATAACGTTAATCGTCTCTGTGAAGCTGGCAGCATTCCATTATTTGCGGTTGGTTTTTGGGGTACATATAATTTAATGCAAGGCAAGCATCAATCACGAAATGCTTTATTGGCTGCAGTTGGTATAGGTGCTGGTTATCTCTTATTTGAGCATTTTGATTGGCAGAAAAAAAGAAATTTGAAGAAAATTATGAGTATTTGCAATAATTATTGGCGTCATAAAGACGATAGAAAGATAGAAAATGTTCTTAAACCCGATGCAATTCGATTAGGGTTTATCAATCAAAATGCGGTGGGGGTGGGTCTATCTTGGCAGATATCCGATTAATTGTAATTCTCGAATATTTAAATATATTCATCATGCTAAAAGAAATCATATTAGTCTTATTTTGTGGTTTTGCAGGTATGTGTATTTTCTTTTTGGGATGTCATATTTTTGGAGGTATCTCTCATATGCTGTGGGTGTTAGTTTAGCTTGAACTCCTGTTTTAAACAAATTCTTAAACCCATCAAAAAAGCATTTTACTGAGGGGTTGAAAAACAAAACAATTAACTGAATATCAAAAATTTATGTTAACAACGATACTGATTTATAAAGCCTTTATAGCACTCGCTGTTTTTGCCGTGTCATTGGGTATTGCCGCTTATTCTACCTGGGGTGAGCGCAAGGTGGCAGCCATTATGCAAGACCGCGTAGGTCCAGATAGGGCAGGACCTTTCGGGTTATTTCAACCTTTGGCGGACGGCGGCAAAATGTTTATGAAAGAAGAATTTATTCCTGAAGCAGCGAACAAATGGCTGTTTATTTTAGGTCCTTCGATTTCGATGTTTGTGGCGAATATCTCTTCGGTGGTCATTCCGTGGGCGCGTCCGACGACTTTATCGGATGGCTCTACTTTTCTGTTTCAAATTTCAGACATTAATATAGGCGTCTTGTATGTTTTTGGCGTTGTTTCGATAGGCGTTTACGGTATTATGATTGGTGGTTGGGCTTCGAATAATAAGTATTCATTGATGGGCACGTTGCGGGCATCCAGCCAAATGATTTCCTACGAATTAGCGATGGGTATCAGCCTTGTGGCTTTGGTTATGACGACGGGTTCTTTAAGTTTGAATGA
>JAYTUQ010000351.1:0-1212 GCA_043744455.1 Saprospiraceae bacterium
TCTTTATGATGTGCCAAACACCATTTTGCCATGATTGAACCACCCCTTGAAACAATACCCGTAATTCGATTAGCCGTTAAATGAATATAACGCAATAAAACGCCAGCATGAACTGTGAAGTAAGACACACCTTGTTCCGCTTGTTCTATCAGGGTATCTCTGAAAATTTCCCAAGTCAAATCTTCAGCTTTACCATTGACCTTTTCAAGAGCTTGATAAATCGGCACCGTACCAACCGGAACTGGCGAATTACGAATAATCCATTCACGTGTTTCATGAATATTGTCACCTGTTGATAAATCCATAATCGTATCAGCACCCCAACGACAAGCCCAAACAGCTTTTTCTACTTCTTCTTCAATACTCGATGTGACAGCACTGTTACCAATATTCGCATTGACTTTAACTAAAAAATTGCGCCCGATAATCATCGGTTCACTCTCGGGATGATTGATATTATTGGGAATCACAGCTCTACCCGCAGCAACTTCACTGCGCACAAACTCTGGTGTAATGAATCCTTTGGGTGTATTTGCGCCAAAACTATTACCTGCGTGTTGGTGTTGCAACATCTTAGTTTGAGCAGATTGTTCGCCCAACTCTACATTGAATTCATTGATGCGTTGGTTTTCACGAATAGCGATGTATTCCATTTCTGCCGTAATAATGCCTTTTTTTGCATAATACAGTTGCGAAACATTGGCACCTTCTTTCGCCACCAACGGATTTTGAATGTGTTCGAATCTCAGATAATTCAGTTTGTCGTCCTCACGGCGTTGCTTGCCGTATTGAGAACTCGCTTCATTCAACATTTCAACATCATTTCGATTCAAAATCCATTGTTGACGTATCTTCGGCAAGCCTTTTCGAATGTCAATCGTGACATTGTCATCAGTATAAGCACCACTCGTGTCGTACACCACGACAGGGGCATTATACTCCATTTTGCCCGTTGAAAGCTTCGTTGGAGAAAGCGTGATTTGACGCATTGCGACATTGATGTCGTGCAATGAACCTTTAACAAATATTTTTTTTGATCCTGAAATAGCCCCTGTTGACAAGGTGCTTTGTGTAGGTGCGCTGTCTTTTTTGCCCATTGTTTTACCCTCCTTGAGTAGCTTTAATGATTAAAATATTATCGTTTGGTTGAATCTTGATTTCGTGCCACTGACTTTTAGAGATGACTTCGCTGTTGATAGCCACCGCAATGCC
>JAYTUQ010000352.1:0-1208 GCA_043744455.1 Saprospiraceae bacterium
GTTGAAAAACTTGTTCGTAAAGAGTTGTAAAATTTTAGCACACTACTTTTCCCGGCCCATCGGCAAAATTCACATTTAATTGTTGACGTATTTTTTTAAGATGATAAGAATTCCGTCAGCGGAGGTGGGTGGGCTGTGCGTTGGCATTTTTAGGCTTTGTGTCGGGGGTTTTGTGCCTTGGAATGTGATAAAAATAGCGTGTGGTCGTGTCGGCAAAGTTTAGTTTAGAGTGTGCCAACTATTACGATGTGTCCAAATACGGTGACGTACAACGTTCGAGGCTTGGCGAAGTACGGGAATAGATGCTTGTCAAGCCCGGAACAAATGCTGATTGAAAAAACTGAAATTGAAGATAACAACTAAAAGCCAAATTAATAACGTCCAGCCGAAACTGAAGCTGATAGCTAACTACGGACGAAGATAACAACGTGCCAGCCCAGCTTTTGCAAATACTTTTGTTAGCGGCAGTATTATTTGTCTCTGTTGAATACTTCCTCTATTTGGTTGTAGATTCTGATTAATTTTTCGTAGGCTGGATTGTCAAATGCGACCTCATCAAGCACTCTAAACCTCATAAGGACAAGATATAATATCCCATTTAGGGAACTTTTCTTAACTTTGATAAAACACTCGAAAGTTGAGAATTATTGCAAAGAAAATATTAAGAGATTTTTGGGACATCCATCCTGACAGTGAACAACAATTAAAGTCTTGGTATCAGGAAACCTCAAAAGCAGAATGGACAAGTCATAGACAAATCAAGAAAGAGTATCCAACTGCAAGCTTTCTGGCTGACAATCGAATTGTCTTTAATATCAAAGGCAACCATTACAGGTTAATTGTAAAAATTAGTTATGACTACCAAATGGTTTGGATTAGATTTATCGGAACACATGCTGAGTATGATAAAGTCAATGCTAAAACAATTTAAAATGAATATTAAGCCAATTAAGACAAAAAAAGATTATGAACAAGCTCTTGAAAGACTTGAACTAATTTTTGATGCAAAAAAAGGAACAGAAAACGGAGACGAATTAGAAATATTAGGAATGCTGATTGAAAATTATGAAAACGAGAAGTTTCCAATTGGTTTCCCTGACCCAGTGGAAGCTATTAAATTTAGAATGGAACAGCTCGGATATAACCAAACTGATTTAGCGAATGTAGTTGGATTAAAAAGTAGAGCTAGTGAAATTCTCAATCGAAAA
>JAYTUQ010000353.1:0-4656 GCA_043744455.1 Saprospiraceae bacterium
GCATAAAACAGGCATTCCTGTAGGACATACGCTTCATGGTTTGGGGTGTTTGGCTCATGACGATGCTTTGAATGCAGGTATGCTCGGTATGCACGGCAACTATGGTGCAAATATCAAATGCAACGAATGTGATGTATTAATTGCCATCGGCATGCGTTTTGACGACCGTGTAACAGGCGATTTATCCCGATTTGGGACGCAAGCAAAAGTCATTCATATTGAGATTGACCCCGCAGAAATCAATAAAAATGTACCAACAGATGTTGCCATCAACAGCGACGCTAAACGGGCTTTGGAAATGCTCATACTTTTGGTCAACGAAAGAAAACATGATGAATGGCTTGCAGGATTTCGTGCTTGTGACCAAAAAGAGTACGAAAAGGTCATTAAAACTGCCTTGAATACTGAGGGGGGTGAAGAAATTCGCATGGGTCAAGTTGTCCGCGAAGTCAGCCGTCAAACCAATGGCGAGGCTTTGGTTGTTTCCGATGTTGGTCAACACCAAATGTATGCTGCCCGTTATTATGAATGGAAACACATCAATCAATGGGTCAATTCAGGCGGTGCGGGCACGATGGGTTTTGCTTTGCCCGCTGCTTTGGGGACAAAATTGGCGTTTCCAGAAAAAGAAGTCGTGGCGTTCATTGGTGACGGTGGTTTTCAAATGACTTTGCAAGAATTGGGCTGTTTTTCGCAATGGGATGTTCGTGCGAAAATTGTTATCCTTGATAATCAATTCCTCGGCATGGTACGTCAATGGCAACAATTGTTTTTTGAAAAACGCTATTCGTCAGTGGAGTTGAAAAATCCAAATTTTTGCATGATTGCTGAAGGTTTTGGCATAAAAGCAAAGAAAATTACAAAAACATCAGAATTAAAAGCCGCCGTAGCTGAAATGTTGGCTTATGAAGGTCCTTTTTTACTGCATGTCATGGTCGAAAAAGAAGAAAATGTGTTCCCGATGGTGCCAGCGGGTGCGAGCGTTAGTGAAATAGTATTAGAATAACCCCTCGGTATTTTTAACAAAAAAATATAGCACATTGATTATGAATGAAATAAAACAATATACACTCAGTGTTTTTACCGAAAATAAAGCAGGCTTACTGATGCGTGTCGTCATGGTTTTCACCCGTCGCCACATCAATATTGAGTCTTTGACGACATCACAATCGTCCATAGAGGGCATTTTTCGCTTCACGATTGTTGTCAATGTCACGGAGGAGCAAGTCAAAAAACTCGTTCAACAATTGGACAAACAAGTAGATGTCTTAAAGGCATTTTACTATGAAGACCACGATATTATCAATCAAGAAATAGCACTGTACAAAGTACCAATCGCAGCTTATCAAGACCCAGGTAAAATGATTTTGCTGATGCGTAAACACGCAGCCCGCATTTTGACCGTCGAAAAGGAATTTGTGGTCATCGAAAAAACAGGTTTAGAATCTGAAACAGAAGCCTTGCTTGATGAGTTACGTCAATATGGCATATATCAATTTGTGCGGTCGGGTCGTGTTGCGATTGCTAAACCCATGGAAGAATTGCGTATTTATTTGGAAGAAATGGCGGCATCACAACTGAATTAACTAAAATGAGTTAAAAGTGGTTTTTTACCCCTCAGTATTTTATGTACTTAAAGAAGATGGTAGCATTAATAGAAAAGGCAAACAACGGTCATAATTGAGCGTTTCATATTCAAAACCAAGTCTTTGTAGATTTTTATAATAATCATTTAAGTGTTGGTAGTAGTATTTTTCAGATGGTATATACCACACTTTTTCGTTTAACTTTTTGCTTAAAAACCATTTTTCTAATAGACGTGAGGTTCGTCCATTACCGTCATTAAATGGATGAATATTGAGCAATAACAAATGAATGACAGAAGCATAGTAAAAGCATTGTGCAACAGTTAGGTCGGACGATAATAGATAGTCAATGTAGTCCATAAGTTTTTCAAATTCACGTTGAACATTTGCAGGGTCAGTTCCGACATATAATATTCTTTCGTTTTCATCTTGAACGGTCATAACTCTTGTTCTTACAATACCTTGTTCTGATTTATGCAATATGTTTTTAGTGATAAGCGAATGGGCTTTTAAGATATTTTGAGTATTTAAACTGTTTTTTCTGGCAAAAGTATAGGCTTTATAAAGGTCATCTGTCTTTTTTGTATAATTGGGTTTAAACTTAACACCCATATATTTATGTTTCATATAACTGCTGGCTTCTATCGGGTCACCTTCAATTTTTGAAGAATAAACAGACGCCACAGAAGTGTAAAAACTAAAAGCATCGGGTGCAAATGCAGGTGCATCGCTTTCAGGTAAGGTCAAATCAAGGCGCAAAGACTTGATTTGAGCATCATAATCTTCAAAATATTTATCAAAAATAATTTTAAACATAATTCTACTTTTGCACAAAATTAGAATTTTTTACGAGAATTACCCCCTCAGTATTTTAAGACATGAAGGGGATTTTTAAATAAGGATTTTTTAAAAAACTATAAATCAATAAGTTATCATGGCAAAATTGAATTTTGGCGGCACAGTTGAAAACGTCGTCACGCGCGAAGAGTTTCCGTTGGAACGCGCACAAGAAGTATTAGCAAACGAAACCATCGCTATCATCGGATACGGCGTTCAAGGTCCTGGTCAAGCGTTGAATATGCGCGATAATGGTCTCAATATCATCATCGGACAACGGTCTCCTTCAAAATCTTGGGATAAAGCGATTGCGGACGGTTTCGAGCCAGGCGTTAATCTTTTCAGCATCGAAGAGGCTTGCCAAAAAGGAACAATCATCATGTATTTGTTGTCAGATGCCGCGCAAATCGCTACTTGGCCGCTTGTCAAAAAGTATTTGACACCGGGCAAAGCGCTTTATTTCTCTCATGGCTTTGGCATTACTTATAAGGAGCGCACAGGTATCATTCCGCCGGCTGATGTGGACGTTATTTTGACCGCACCTAAAGGTTCTGGTACGTCTTTGCGCCGTATGTTCGTCGCAGGTCGTGGTTTGAACTCGTCTTATGCGATTTTTCAAGATGCAACAGGTCGTGCATTTGACCGCACAATTGCTTTGGGTATCGGCATTGGTTCAGGTTATTTGTTTGAAACGAATTTCCAAAAAGAAGTTTATTCTGACTTAACAGGCGAACGCGGTACATTAATGGGCTGTATTCAAGGCATTTTTGCTGCACAATACGACGAATTGCGCGGACGTGGTCACTCTCCGTCAGAAGCTTTCAACGAAACAGTTGAGGAATTGACACAATCATTGATGCCCTTGGTTGCAGAAAACGGTATGGACTGGATGTACGCCAACTGCTCAACAACAGCACAACGTGGCGCATTGGATTGGTGGAAAAAGTTCCGCGATGCAACGGCTCCTGTTTTCAAAGAATTGTATGATGAAGTGGCATCTGGCAACGAAGCACAACGCTCGATTGACTCTAACTCAAAGGTAGATTACCGCGAGAAATTGGAAGTCGAATTGGCGGAACTCCGTGATTCTGAAATGTGGCAAGCGGGTAAAACAGTGCGCTCATTGCGCCCTGAAAACCAACCTTCTGCGGTTGAGCCTGTGATGTAAATTACAAATACCCCCCTCAGTATAATATACAAATCCAAGTAGCTCGTTGCAGCTGCTTGGATTTTTTTTTGGATTACAAAAATTGATGGCTTGAGTGATTGAAATATGCCTACAAAATCTATTGCGAGCGACATCAAAAATTTTACAAAGTACAGAACGAATTGCGTTATGGGCGGAACGAAGCGCGTTATGGACGAAATCGAAGCGTGTTATGGACGGAATCGAAGCGTGCTATGGACGGAACGAAGCGTGCTATGGACAGAACGAAGCGTGTTATGGATGGAACGAAGCGTGCTATGGACGGAACGAACCGTGTTATGGACAGAATCAAACGTGTAACGGACGGAATGAAGCGTGTCACGGACGGAACGAAGCGTGTTATGGATGGAACGAAGCGTGTTATGGATGGAACGAACCAAATGAGGGTATTATTTAAGGAATTGGATCTATTACAACCAAACCATCAATCCAATTGAAATCAACAATATTATGTGTATAGAGTTTAGCATTGTGAAAAAGCGCAGTCGCAGCAATTATGGCATCACCTAATTTAATTTTTTTCTGTTGGCGTAAGGCAATTGCCTGTAAAATGATGTCTTCACTCAAAAGACATTGTTGTATACTTGAAAAATAGCGCGTGAAAAAGACTTCTTCACGGGGTTGAATATTTGAAAAGCCCAAAACCTCTATGCGTGTGATAGTTGCAATGGCACTATCTTTTGTTTTAATAATTGGCAATAACCAATGAAAATTGGGCAGTGCAGCGTAAATGATGAGATTGGTATCAATAAGTCTCATAGTATTAAAAAGGAATATTAGTTTCTAAAAGGCTGGTCATGGTCTGCTCGCACATTTTTTTGATAAGCCACAGGGTCGCCGTAGTAAGACGCATCAACACCGTCAGTAAGCATGGCTTGGAGTTCTTGTAAATCAGAGTCTAATTCTACTTCTAAAATGGGTGCTGGAGCCACTTCTTTTTTAGTAAAAGAAATTTTCAAGCGTTGAAGAAGCGGTTGAATAATATCCCAATCCTTTGGATTTTTTATTTTTAATTCGATTATTAAA
>JAYTUQ010000354.1:0-18261 GCA_043744455.1 Saprospiraceae bacterium
AATGCGCCAAGCACACCGCTCAACCGCCTTATCCTTGCTGTGTTTCCACCCTGGGGAGGTTCGGCAGGAGCTGGTCGCCTGACGCAGCGCAAAGATAGAATCGTTTATTGGATTTACAAAACACTCTGGAAAACTTTTTTATTGAATTTATTTTTTCTTCTTAAAAATGGAGAATATAACTCCTTTAACGTTATATTGACATTTTTCGGCATAACAAATTCGTCAAACATGCTAATTTTACATTTTTTAAGGATACATGTAAAACAACACTTTTGGATTTAAACCTATACCGATGATAAAGCATATAACACTCACTTTAGGCTTCACTACAGCTATGTTTACGACGCTTTTTTCTCAAAATCTTATAAAAAATGGTGATTGTGAATTGCCAACTGTCAATGGAAAAATTCCTGATTGGATTGAAGTGCAAGGCAATGAATGGAAACCATACAATTTGGACGCAACCCCACAAAGTGGGCAGTATTACTTCTTCGCGGGTTCACCCCGTAATGCAGAGTTGATGCAAGATATCGACGTCACCAATTATTCATGTGCTATTGATGTCAGCCTGCAACGGTTCAACTTTGGTGGATATGTACGCTCTTTTCCGCAAAATCCACCTGACCAAGCCCGGATTGTTTTAGAATATCGAAATGCAAATAATACTATTTTATTTACGTATGATTCTGGAAATCAAACATCTACAACGGCGTGGCTTAAATTAACCGATATGCGTCTTGCACCGATTGGCACACGTAAAATTAGAATTCGATTAATCAGCATCCTCCGAGCAGGTACAGATAATGATGGTTCTTATGACAATTTATCCTTGACGCCCAATCCAGCACGTTTAAACATTGACACGATTATTAAAACAACTGCTACTTGTAATAATGCAAATGGCATGGTTCGTATTTCTCCCAAAGGTGGTGTGTTGCCGCTCCAATTCAAATTAAATAATCAAACCGCCACAACAGATAGTATTTTTAGAAATTTAAGTGGTGGAGTATATACCATCGTCGTCACCGATGCTGCTAACTGTATGGCTTCCATGAGTTTTACAATCCCAAATTTACCCCCGCCTTCCCTTGTGAGCACCCAAACAACCCCCTCAGTATGTGGACGAAACAATGGCAGTTTGAGCATAAACGCACAAAATGGAACAGGTCTTTTGACTTATCAATTAAGTACGCGAACACGACGTAATCAGCCAAAATTTGACTCATTAGCAAGTGGCTCTTATCTCCTAACTATCAGAGACTCAATAGGTTGTACTGATACTTCAACAATTGTAATACCCACCAAATTATCCCCGATGATTGATTCAGTTCGCATGAAACCAGCCAATTGTAACAAAAACAATGGTCAAATAACCGTTTTTGGACGTGGCGAAACGCCTAATATTCAATATAGCCTCGACAGCATTCAATATCTATCCACATTTGTTTTTTCTAATTTGAAAGACAGCAGTTACCAAATTTTTGTTAGAGATACAAATAAATGTATTACTTCAAAAAATATCGTTGTCCCACGACTTGCGCCGCCTAAATTTGATTCCGTTTCCATAAAACCAAGCACGTGTGCCTCGGATAACGGAAATATTTCGGTTGTTGCGCAAAATGTAACGTTTAGCTTGGACAGCATTTTATTTAATACAACCCGACAATTTCTGAATCTAAAAAGTGGAAGCTACACCATATATATACGTGACTCTGGCAACTGTGTCATTTCTCAAAAAGCGGTGGTGTCAAAGATTCTATCGCCTACCATTAATGACATCCAAATGCAGCCCGAAAGTTGTCAAAAAAATGATGGTCGAATCGTTGTCAGAGCCAGTAGTCCTGCCAGTAGGGTGCGGTATAGCCTCGATTCAACCTTCACCTTTCGGGATTCGTTTCTCAATTTAAGCAGCGGTATTTTCATCGTTTCTGTAAAAGATTCTTTTAATTGTGTTATAAAACAAAACGTTACCGTTAAAAATCAGCCTTTACCGCTTATTGAAGAAATCAAAACGACCCCCTCAGTATGTATCGGTGCCACAGGTGTTATTTTGATAAAAGCCAAAGCAAGCAGTGCTTTGGCTTATAGTATTGACAGCATAAATTTTCAAGCAGATTATCTTTTCCGAAGTGTCAAAGCCGGAAAATATAATGTCGTTGTCAAAGACAAAAATAATTGCCGCACCATTGTTCCAACAGAAGTGTTTCGTGATTGTGGTTTATACATTCCAACCGCTTTTTCTCCCAATGAAGATGGCAACAATGACTATTTTATTTTCTTTGGGGATACGTCAAAAGTAGAAAAAGTATTAGATTTCAAGGTGTTCAATCGCTGGGGTATCCTTATATTTAACGATAGTAAAATTCAAATGAACAACGAAACGACGGGTTGGGACGGCAAATTTAAAGGTAAAGAGGCGGACAACGGTACTTACATTTATTATTTAAAAGTACAATTAAAGGACGGAACGGCACTAGAAGAGAAAGGTGGCGTAACTTTGTTGCGTTAAGTAGTAAGGATAAAATAGTCGTGTGTGTTGACACCTGTAATAAGTTCATTTTCAATAACTTACGTTGGGTATAAATAATTTATATTGTCTATTTCTCTACTTATTGACATAGATTCAAATTAGGCATCGTCGTTTAGAATATGGAAAATATAGACTTTATTATTGTCGGTCAAGGCTTAGCAGGTTCTGTTTTAGCATATTTATTGCTTAAAAAAGGACAAAAAGTCGTTGTTATCGACAAATATACTGAGGGGGGTAAAAAATCTTCTTCACAAATTGCAGCGGGTGTCATTAATCCGATTACGGGTATGAGATTCGTAAAATCGTGGCGCATTGATGAATTTTTACCCGTCGCTCGAACAATGTATCTTGAAATAGAAAAGGTTTTAGGTATAAAAATTTGGCATGAACGCTTGATTTTCAGGACTTTACGAAATATAGAAGAAGAAAATAACTGGTTGCTCCGAAGCACGTTTCTCGATTATAAACCTTATTTTGGAAATACCCCCCCCTCAGTATCGGAGTCTAATAAAAGTAAATTCAAGCCTTTTTACGCCTTATCAGAGGTTAAAAATGGCGCACAAGTCAATTTACCTGCCCTAGTACACGCGTTTCGGCAATATTTCGAGCAAAAACAAATGCTTTTAATTGATAATTTCGATGCAAACGAACTGTTCATTTCTGATAATAGCATAACATATAAAGACCTGAAAGCCTCAAAAATCATTTTTTGTGAAGGCATAAATGCGATGCATAACCCATATTTTAATTACCTCCCTTTCAATCCTGACAAAGGCGAATTGCTTTTAGTTCGTATCCCTAATTTGGATTTAAATCATATTTTTAAAAACAAAATGGCTATTGTACCCCTGCATGATACTGAGGGGTGGCAAAAAGATTTGTATTGGGTTGGGGCAACTAATGCCTGGACTTTTGAAAATGATTTACCAAATGACGTAAATAAAGAATTGATAATCAATGAATTGCATAAAATACTGAATGTCCCTTTTGAAGTTATGGCCCACAGAGCGGCTATTCGACCTACTGTAAAAGACCGTAGACCGTTTCTAGGCATTCATCCTCAATACTCGCCATTAGGTATATTCAATGGCTT
Organism: Saprospiraceae bacterium; assembly: GCA_043744455.1. GTDB lineage: Bacteria > Bacteroidota > Bacteroidia > Chitinophagales > Saprospiraceae > JAAFJT01. The sequence continues at coordinate 3,624 of JAYTUQ010000354.1, forward strand.
TGGTACAAAAGGCGCATCGCTTGTTCCGTTTTGGGCAGAGCATTTTTGCACCTGCTTGCTTCATGGAGAATCCATTGAGAAGAATGTTGATATTCAACGATTTACACATATACCTTGAAGAAAATCATTGCTATTTACTGATTTTTAGTTGCCAATAAATCTCTTCTGATGAGTTCGTTTTGGCTCAAAATAATAAAATCATCTGGCACATAAATAAGCACTTTGACCGTTTCACGGCAAATCTGTTCCAAATGTTTAATTTTTGGACGAACTGGCAGCCTCGGATGAAATATAATGTCTTCTCCAGTGTGGTCAAAATCGAAATTGTAGCGACCATCTTTGATGAGGATGCTCAACAAATCCATGTTGCCGCCCTCTAATCGTGAAGTGGTTTCAATCATCATTTGGACACCATTCCACGAACGGAGTTCAACGGAGTCGTTTGACTGGAAAGTGATATGTCTTGTCCCGTCACCAATGTCGTAGGTTTGGAAAAAAATCTTTTCAACTTGTGCTTCTACAAAGGTGATGTGGAGCAAGAGCGTTGCTGTAAGTAGTAGTGAATGGGTCATATTTGGTTGTGTGTGTTTGTTGATGTAATAATGTTAATGTTTGTCTATTTTGAGTACGTTTGCTGGAATATTTATACTTAAAAAAATATTTTAAGTATAAAACAATTTGTTTTCAAGTTTTAAGTACAAAAATTCCTTTAGTATTTTCAAATGGATAAACTACTAAGGAAGTTGGTTTTTAAATTACGAAATTTACGGATTCAATTTGGCAACTACTTTATTTGAGTCTCCATTTTTTAACAATGTAATCCCTTTGGGTGCATAGATAACGTAATTTATTTGTTCTTTAATCAACGTACCATTCATTTTTATGACATTTTGTAATAATGGGGCGAAAACGACAAACGCTTCATCTTTTACTTCTGATTTAATAGTGTAACGTCCTGTTTCCGCAAACGCTTTAAGTGTTGCATCGTTAGTTGTCTCTAAAGTAACGGTCATTTGGATACGCAACAATTCAGAATCCCAAGGGATAATATGCATATTCTCCCCTAAATTGAGCATAACAATTTGTTTGCTTTGTAAATTAAACGATTTGACGAAAGTTCGTTCGGCTTGTCCAATAATATTACTGGAAAGGAATTGGAGAGAAATTATCATGGAGAGAGTAAAATTTATTTTCATACTTACCTCCTTTTTTTATAAAAGTGAAAGAAAAAATATTTGTACCGTTAGTATTCGTTATTCCCTATAAAATTACAGTGTATTTCATTTGTAAGCAAGTTTTTGTTTGAAAAAAATGCCTATCAGCGAATTTTATTTTATTTTGAACTTATTTCGACCCCCTCAGTAAAATCTCGAATTAAAGCTTCTTCAAGACTAATTTTCAAAATAGCCGCTTTGAGTTCTAATAAGGTTTGTTCTATTTCACTCTGCCGAATACTAAAAGTGATACAACCGTCTAAGTCAAATTTTTGAGATAAAATATTGATAGACAATCGTTTTTATATTGATTTTACTGAGGGGAGGCGTTTTGATGCAAAATTACATTTTAAAACCTTAGACCCCTCAGTATTCTAACCATTTTTATAACTTTGCGACGATAATGGAACCTGTTTGTTTCGAGAACATACAGGTTTTATTTTTTTAACAATTGATTATCTAATCCTTTCCAATGACTGCTACAGAAGTAAACGTAACCGTTGAAATTGCTAAAAATTTGGGTTTGCTGCCCGAAGAATTTGACAAAATTTGTGAAATCATGGGCAGAACGCCCAATTTTACAGAACTTTCTATTTTCTCCGTCATGTGGTCGGAGCATTGTAGCTACAAAAATTCTATTACTTATCTTAAAAAATTGCCACGCGATGGCAAACGGTTGCTCGTAGGGGCAGGTGAAGAAAATGCGGGTTTAGTAGATATTGGCGACGGTTTGGCGTGTTGTTTTAAAATCGAAAGCCACAATCACCCATCAGCGATTGAGCCTTTTCAAGGGGCTGCTACGGGTGTTGGCGGTATTCAACGTGATATTTTTACAATGGGTGCGCGTCCGATTGCTTCGCTCAATTCGCTGCGTTTTGGCGATTTGTCAAGCAGACACATGCGCCGCTTGGTGAAAGGTGTTGTTGAGGGCATCGGTCACTATGGCAATTGTTTTGGTGTGCCAACGGTTGGTGGTGAGGTGTATTTTAACGATTGTTACAACCACGATATTCTCGTAAATGCTATGTCTGCGGGCATCGTAAAGATAGGAGAAACCATTTCTGCAACGGCAGAAGGTATTGGCAATCCTGTTTTCATCGTCGGTTCGTCAACAGGAAAAGATGGCATACACGGCGCAACATTTGCCAGTGCTGACCTCGATGAAAACAGCGCAGATGACCTCCCCTCAGTACAAGTAGGCGACCCTTTTCAAGAAAAATTGTTGTTGGAAGCGACTTTGGAAGTTATTGCAACGGGTGCCGTTGTCGGTATGCAAGACATGGGCGCGGCGGGTATTATATGTTCGACTTCTGAAATGTCAGCAAAAGGCGGTGTGGGTATGATAATCAACCTCAACGAAGTGCCAAAACGCCAACAAAATATGAAGGATTGGGAAATTCTTTTGTCTGAAAGTCAAGAGCGTATGTTGATTGTTGTTCAAAAGGGTGAAGAACAAAAGGTGCTCGATGTGTTTGATAAATGGGATTTACAATGTGCTGAAATTGGCGTAGTGACAGATACAGGGCGTTTAGAGTTTTTCTATCATGGCGAAAAAGTAGCCGATGTACCTGCTGAACCTTTGGTTTTAGGCGGAGGTGCACCCGTATATCAGCGCGAATTTACCCCCCCTCAGTATTTTAAGGAGATTGAAAAATACAATATAAATGACATTGTTGAACCAACAGATTTGTTGGAAACAGCTAAAAATCTTTGGGATTCGCCTAATATTGCTTCAAAACGCTGGATTTATGAGCAATACGACTCAATGGTGAGAATTGGTACCATGACAACGAACGAGCCTGCTGACGCCGCCATTGTTCGCGTAAACGGTACGCGTAAAGCATTGGCATTGACAACGGATTGCAACTCGGCGTATGTCTATGCCGACCCATACAAAGGCGGTTTGATTGCAGTGGCAGAAGCAGCGCGTAACATCGTTTGTAGCGGTGGTCAACCTGTGGCAATTACCAATTGCTTAAATTTTGGCAATCCATATGTGCCGGAAGTTTATTATCAATTTGTGTATGCTTTGCAAGGCATGGGTGATGCGTGCCGTCGATTCGATACGCCTGTCACGGGAGGAAATGTGTCGTTCTATAATCAAATGCAGCAAGATGGCAAAACAGTGCCTGTTTATCCAACACCAACTATAGGTATGTTGGGCTTATTAGACGATTATGACAATCGTATGTCATTGGATTTCAAGGCAGAAGATGATATTATTTACCTAATTGGTACAAGCCGAAATGATATTTCATGCTCTGAATATTTGATGCGTTTGCATGGTGTTAAACATTCTCCAGCACCTTATTTTGATTTAGAGGAAGAAGTCAATATTCAAAATGCCATACAAAAACTTATAAAAAACAAAATGGTTCAGTCGGCACATGACGTTTCAGAAGGTGGTATTTTTGTTACTTTGATGGAGTCGGGTATGCCGCGAAACTTAGGTTTTGAGCTTGAAAATCCGAAAAATACTGATGGAACATCCCGAGAATATCGGGAGGGGGTACGTTCAGATGCTTACTTGTTTGGCGAAAGCCAAAGCCGTGTTGTTGTATCTATCAAACCAACAGATATGACTGATTTTGAAACATTTATGACAGAATTAGGCGTTGATTTTTCAAAAATTGGACAAGTTAAAGGTGAACAAATAAACATTTTTGGGGAAGATTGGGGGAATATCATCACGTGGAAAAAAACTTATGACAATTTACTTGGCGATATTATGAATGAGAATTAATGACTCTTTTGATTAGTTGACTTTAGAAAAAAGAGATTGAATTTTAGGTTTTGCCTATTTTTAATCTCTTTTTCTTTCAAAACCAAAATATACTGAGGGGGTAAAAGCAATCAAATCTATATTTTTAGAAAAATTAACCCATTGAGAAAACATGTACACATCAAAAAAATATCTCGTATCTGAATGGATAATTGAAGCATGTACACATTTCTTATCAGCACATACTTTGGGCAATAGAGGTGTTGAAGATGGTACTTTTGAGCAACAACTCACGGGTTTGATTGGCGAATACATCGTTTATTATCACTTAAAAAAGGTCAAGCCTAATTTATCGCAAAAAGAAGAGGGTTTTGATGGTGGCTGACTCTTGGCGTTTTATAAAGGGAATTTTCTCTAAAAATGAAAAATTACTGAGGGGGCTATTTCTTATATATTAACCGCTATATTGTCCTTACATTTGCCAAATATTAAAAATAAAAAATCATGAAAAAATATCTTTTCTTATTGTTTGTTACGACATTATGTTTATCTTCTTGTGCTGAAAAGAAAGGGACGACTATCTCTGGAACGGTCAAAAATGCCGCAGGTTTGGATGGTATGTTTGAGGAAGTGTTGATGAAACAAGCCCTCCCTATTCAAAAAGTCTCTTTTAAACCCGATGGTTCGTTCTCTATTTCGATGCCCGAAACCGCAAAAGGCGGCATTTATCGCTTGAAAATTGGTCAAAAACAATTGAATTTCATCTTTAATGGTAAAGAGAATGCCGTGCAAGTAGAAGCGGATTTGGCAACATTGGAACGTACAAATTATACAGTCAAAGGTGCGCCAGATACGGAACAGTATATCAAAACTTTCAATGACCTTTCGTCGGGTGCTTCGACTATCGAAAAGGTGAAAACGACGATTGAAACGGCTGAAAATCCGCTTTTAAGTATGCTTTTAGCACTTCAAATTCAAGATTTTGCTTCGCCAGATTATCTTGATTTACATAAAAGTATAGCTTCAAAACTTGAAAAAAAGTTCCCTGGCAGTCGTTATGCAGTGGATTATGCCGCTATTTTAACCACTTTCCAAAACCAAGTCGCTATGGAAAAAGCAGGTGCAACAACTGTCGCCGTTGGTCAGCCTGCACCTGATATTGCATTGGCAAATCCAGATGGAAAGGTGATGAAATTATCTGATTTGAAAGGTAAAGTTGTTTTACTCGATTTTTGGGCATCATGGTGTGGACCTTGCCGTCGTGCGAACCCCTCAGTTGTTGCAGCTTATAATCGCTTCAAAAACAAAGGGTTTGAAATTTACAGCGTTTCTCTTGATAAAGATAGGGATAAATGGGTTGAAGCCATCAAACAAGATAATTTGAATTGGGCGAATCATGTCAGCGATTTGAAATTTTGGAGCAGTCAAGCCGCACAATTGTATCAAGTTCAAGCGATTCCACAACAGTATTTAATTGACCGCCAAGGCAAAATTAAAGCGATTGCAAAAGCAGGTTTTTCCATTGATTCAGAATTGGAGAAAATTCTGAATTAAGTTTTTTTGAATACTGATGAGCTGATTAGTGTTCAAAAAATCGCAAAGTGAATTTAAAATTTAGCATTTTGGAATCTAAAAGATTACTCGTACATTTGAACAAAATGAGTTTTAGTTTGTCCACTTGGTAAAAATGTCCAAAATGATACGTCTTATATTCGCTCTCGTTGTTTTGACGACGACTCAAATAGCAGCCCAATCTACGCGTCTCAATACAGATGCTAAAGGCATCATTTATAATAAAGAGAAAGCTCTCGACGTGCGGATTCATACGCATGGTTGGGCAGCCAATATTTTGCTGGGCGATATCAAAAGTTATTATAAAACGACTTTTTTTCGCTTTGGTTTAGGCGAATTAAAACATTATAAAGAGGTGCGTAAATCGTCAGAACCCAGCAATTTGCCAAGCCAAAGTTTCCGCCAATACACCTACGGGAAGCAAAATTTTGCTTTTGTACTGAGGGGGGGCTATGGGGTGAAACGATACTTTACCGAAAAGGCGGCTAAGAACGGTGTTGCTTTGGCAATCAGTTATTCAGGTGGTTTGACAACGGCTTTGATGATGCCTTATTATATCGAAGTTGGAGGACCACGTGATGCTAAAACCACGTCCATTAGATATACCGAAGCGACAAAAGTTGATTTTCTCGACCCATTGCGCGTAAAAGGTAAATCGGGTATCCTCAAAGGTATAACCGAAACGCAAGTGATTCCAGGCATACATGGACAAGTGGGTGTACATCTTGATTGGGGTGCTTTTGATGAATTTTTGCGTGCCGTTGAAGCAGGTATCATGATTGATATTTTCCCAAAAAAATTGCCTATTATGGTTTCAGAGGAGAATCGTCCTTATTTTTTCAACCTTTATGTATCTTTGCAGTTAGGTAAAAGAAATTAATTTTTTAATGGATAATGGATAGTTAATAATGGATAATTTTCATGACAAACGCTCTATTATCCATTACTCATTATCCATTATCCACTATTTTTATGTTAGAATTACAATTAGCAGAACCCAAACCTCAACGTTCACCACGTCCCGATTGGTTGAGGGTTAAATTACCGATAGGAGAGGAGTATAAAAAAGTACGCTCACTCGTAGATACTTACAATTTACATACAATTTGTCAAAGTGGTCATTGCCCAAATATGGGTGAATGTTGGGGTGCAGGCACGGCAACTTTTATGATTTTAGGTAATGTCTGTACACGTAGTTGTTCTTTTTGTGCGGTTAAAACGGGTCGTCCAAATGAATATGATGTTGATGAACCACGCCGTGTTGCTGAAGCCATCAAATTAATGGGTGTTAAACATGCTGTTTTGACTTCGGTGAATAGAGATGAATTGAAAGACAGAGGCGCAGAAATATGGTTTCAAACCGTTGTCAATGTCAAAGGTTTAAGTCCAGAAACGACGATTGAAACATTGATTCCAGATACTAAATCAAATTGGGAAGCCTTAGAACGCATGATTTCAGGCGGTCAAGAAGTGGTATCTCACAACATGGAAACCGTTGAAAGATTGTATCGCAAAGTTCGCCCGCAAGGCAAATACGAGCGCAGCCTTGAACAAATCAAACGCACAAAAGAATTTGGCAAACGCACAAAATCAGGCGTTATGGTCGGCTTAGGCGAAACTAAAGAAGAAATGTTTGAAATTATGGACGATTTAGTGGCGCATGGTTGCGATGTTTTGACCATTGGTCAATATTTGCAACCGACAAAAATGCACATTGAAGTTGCTGAATTTGTTCATCCTGATGTTTTTGCGGAATACAAAGAAGTCGGTCTTTCCAAAGGTTTCAATTATGTGGAAAGTGGCCCGTTAGTCCGATCAAGCTATCATGCGGAAAGACATATTTAAGTGGATAACGGATAGTTAATAATGGATAATATAAGTCATTATCTATTATTAACTATCCGTTATCCATTACCCACTATTTTTCATAAAAAAGCCGTGTTCTCATACAATGGAACACGGCTTTTTCTATTTTTGGGCAAAGTTCAAGTATAATCAAATCAAAAATCAACCAAACGCATGTCTCAACTATCTCCGCAACTCATCATAGGTATCATTGTTGGCTATTTTTTGATGCTCATCGGCATCTCGCTTCTCACAAGTCGCGGCTCTTCTGATAATAACTCTTTTTTTATGGCAAAACGCCAATCGCCTTGGTATTTGATAGCGATTGGTATGATTGGCACGTCTATTTCGGGCATTACGTTTATCTCTGTGCCCGGTTGGGTCGAAGCCCGTTCGATGTCGTATATGCAAACCGTTTTTGGTTTTTTGTTGGGCTACGTCGTCATCGCATTTGTTTTGATGCCAATGTATTATAAATTGAATTTAATTTCTATTTATACCTATCTCGACAAACGATTTGGCACACGCAGCTATAAAACAGGCTCTGCTTTTTTTCTATTGTCACGGTCTGTGGGTTCAGGTTTTAGGCTCTATTTAGCGGCTTTAGTCATGCATCAATTTGTCACTTCGCCGTTTGGTATTCCTTTTTGGGTGACAGTGGCGGTGACGATTGGTTTGATTTGGACTTACACCTTCAAAGGTGGCGTCAAAACCATTATCTGGACGGATTTGATTCAAACTTTATGCTTACTTGTAACGCTCGTAATGACCATTTCTATGCTCGGAGATAAGCTCGGTTTGTCGTTCAATGGCATTGTAGATACGGTTTGGAGTAGTCCAAAATCACAAATTTTCTTTTTTGAAAATGGTTGGGGCGATGCCAAAAACTTTTTTAAGCAGTTCCTTTCAGGTGCTTCTATTTGTATTGTGATGTCAGGTTTGGATCAAGATATTATGCAAAAAAACCTAACGGTTAAGACCTTGAAAGGTGCACAAATCAATATGTTGTCTTACGGTGCGCTCTTAGGTTTTATCAATTTTCTATTTCTTTCCTTAGGAATTTTACTGTTTTTGTACGCAAAACAAAACAATATAGAAATCCCCTCAGTAAATGGCACGCCTCGAACGGATTTGTTGTTTCCAACTGTTGCTTTACAATATTCAACGCCTATGATTGGCGTTCTGTTTTTCTTAGGTATTTTAGCTTCCACTTATGCGAGTGCGGATTCTGCTTTGACTTCTTTGACAACCGCTTTTTGTATTGATTTTTTAGGCTTTGAGAAAAGAGAAGAGGCGGGTACAAAAACGACGCGGACACTTGTGCATCTCGGCTTTTCCGTTTTGTTGTTTTTTATCATTATTATCTTTTATTTCATCAATGATTCCTCTGTCATAGAAGCGATTTATAAAGCGGCGAGTTATACTTATGGACCACTTTTAGGGCTTTTTGCCTTTGGTTTTATGACAAAACGCAGTATTAATGACAAACTCGCACCGTATATCTGTTGCGCTTCGCCTATATTGACTTACATTATAAACGATAATTCCGTGGCGTGGTTGAATGGCTATAAATTTGATTTTGAGCTATTGATACTCAACGGTTTTATAACTTTTGTCGGCTTGTGGGCAATTTCTAAAAAAAACTAAAACACCCCCCTCAGTATTTCATGCTTTATACCCGCTTTCAAAGGGTCAACACCTAATTTTTGCTTCAAAATAGATGCATAAAGAGAACGAAAGTCGTGTTGATGTTTCAAATCACCATTATTGAGATCCTCAAAATTTGGATTTGAACCAACAATCTGACTCCTGTTATTACCCCCAATAAGGAAAACAGGCGCGGCTGTGCCGTGGTCTGTACCGCTGCCATTGTCCTTGACGCGACGACCAAATTCACTAAAAATCATGAGCGTTATACGACCCATCATATTAGCAGCCATCATATCGTCATAAAAGGCTTTGACCGATTCTGACAGTTCAGTGAGCAATTGCTTTTGCTTGCCCAATTGATTAGAATGTGTATCAAAACTGCCCAAACCTGTGTAATAAACTGGTGTTTCCAAACCACCTTTTATCATTTTTGCCATCCAACTCAGGTTTTGAGCCAAACCATGACGCGGATACTGAGGGGTCATATCTTTCGATTTTTCCAATGCTTTTTTGATTTGGTCAGACCCTTCAAATGAACCAATCATCAGTTTGCGGACAAAATCGAGGTTTGCATTTTCATCCAGTGGGTCTTGATTGTTTTCTTTTAACCCCTTCAACAATTGTTCAAAACGCTTAGGGTCTTGCATCGTCAAAGCATGACTGTTACTGCCAGATAGAGAAAGATTGTCGATATTGTCTAAATTCAAAGCCCCTACTGGATTTTCAGGCGCACAAGTGGCATCGAGATAACGCCCCAACCAACCTGAATTGAGGTATTCATTGCTGGCAGAACCTGTCTGCCAAATCTCAATGCTCCTAAAATGTGAGCGATTGGGATTCGGATAACCGACATTTTGAATGACGGAAAGGTGTCCAGCTTGTTGAATATCCGCAAAACCTTTCATGGCGGGATGCCAACCCATGCCACCTGCGGCAGCTTTCAAAACTTGTTCTTTCGGAATGGCTATCGTTTTCCGAAAGTCATAATACTGAGGGGTACTGTAAGGAATAAATGTGTTCAAACCATCGTTCCCGCCATTAAGTTGAATGACAACGAGGATATTTTTATCTGTCGAAAAACCATTATATAAGCCATTTGACGGCATTGCCGAAAGGAATTTTGGCAAAATGAGCATACCACCCGCCGTTGTGCCTACTATTTTGAGAAAATCTCTTCTATTCTGCATGATATTATTCGATTATTTATGGATTATTCTAAAGGGATTGGTTTTGTTTGAACAGTGTTCAAAAAATCAATAAACCTGAAATTCTGGCGACTTCATAATATGCTCCGCCAAACGCGTAACCGATTGTTCTGCATTATCTGCTTTGGCATCAAAATCATATTTCAAAATACGTTCGCAGTCAGATTGCAAATCTTTATCCATCGTAAAAACAAGGCGGAGTGCGAGGCGCATCTGCCAGAAATTTTGGCTCGTCTATACTGAGGGGTGTCTCAAAACTCTTTTTCAAGAAATTTTCGATACCTAAACGGTTTATTGTTTCCGCTTGTGCATTCGTAAAGCCCAAGCGTTGACTTAGGAAAAAAGCTTCTTTCATATTCTGATTTTCTTTGAAAAAAAGATGATTTAATGAGTCATGTTTTGGTAAGACCTTTATTGCTTCATAAAGGTTTAACAGCTTTTTTAGATAATGTTATTCTTCAAATATTTTCTTTTTGCAAAATACGATATTACATTTGCCCACATGACACCAGAGCAAATTCTGAAACATTATTGGCAATACGATAGCTTTCGACCGATGCAGCGCGACATCATTCAGTCGGTGCTCGATGGGCGCGATACTTTGGCTTTGTTGCCGACGGGTGGCGGGAAAAGCATTTGTTTCCAAGTACCTGCATTGTATAAGGATGGCGTATGTTTGGTCATTTCGCCTTTGATTGCTTTGATGAAAGATCAGGTTGAAAACTTGAAAAAACGGGGCATTGCCGCAGCAGCTATTTTTTCGGGTATGCACTACAAAGACATTGACCGTTTGTTCGACAATGCGGTATATGGTGGTTTGAAATTCCTGTATATCTCCCCCGAACGTTTGACGACGGATTTAGCCAAAGAGCGCATCAAACGCATGAATATCAATCTGTTAGCGATTGATGAGGCGCATTGTATCAGCCAATGGGGCTATGATTTCCGTCCGCCGTATCTCGAAATTGCAACCATTCGAGAATTTATGCCCGATGTGCCTGTCATAGCATTGACTGCCACCGCAACGCCTGATGTGGTAACGGATATCTGCCAAAAATTGGAATTTAAAAAGAACTATCAAATTTTTCAACAGGATTTTGAACGCAAAAACTTGAGTTACATCGTCCGCAATATTGAGCAAAAGGAAGCAAAATTGTTGGAGATTATCAAAAAAACGAGTGGCACGTCTATCATCTATGTCAGAAGTCGGCGTGGTACTAAAGTATTGGCAGAATGGCTGCAAAAACAAGGTTTTAAAGCCGATTATTATCATGCAGGACTCGACGCCGAGGAACGTAATCGCCGTCAAGATGCATGGATTAACAACAAAACAAAGGTCATCGTAGCCACAAATGCTTTTGGTATGGGCATTGACAAACCCGATGTTAGGACGGTGGTGCATTTTGATTTACCTGATTCTTTAGAGGCATATTTTCAAGAAGCGGGACGTGCGGGACGTGACGGCAAACAAAGTTATGCGGTTTTACTGGTCAACAAAGCAGATACGCACAATTTGACGCATGGTTTTGAGGTCGCTTTTCCAGACATGAAAGAAATTCGACGCACATATGAGGCGTTGGGTAGTTATCTGCAATTGGCAGTCGGTGGTGGCGAAGGACAGAGTTTTGATTTGGATATTATTGAGTTTGCTCAACGATTTAAATTAGAGGCTTTGAAAACCTATTACTGCTTAAAAGTCCTTGAACAAGACGGTTGGCTCGTTTATACTGAGGGGGTATTTCAATCGTCAAATTTAAAATTTATGGTTAATCGCGAACAACTTTATGATTTTCAAATAAGAAGAAAGGATTTTGAAAAGGTTTTAAAGGGTTTGTTGCGTGCCTTATCGGGTGCTTTGAATGATTATGTGAATTTCAATGAATTGCAAATCGCTCAATTTCTACGCATGTCCGTCATGGATTTAGATAAAATATTGCACTATCTCCACAGCGAAAACATCATTGATTATCGTCCTCGAAAAGATAAACCTCAAATCGTTTTCGTACGTGAACGTGCTGATTCACAGCATCTTTCGATTGATTGGAATTTGTATATGTTTCGTAAAAAACGGGCTGAATACCGTTTGAAAAAGTCTATCGAATATGCTGAACTGGATATTTGTCGCTCCATGCAATTGCTGAACTATTTTGGACAAACGAATGCCCAAAAATGTGGTGCCTGCGATGTCTGTTTGGAAAAAGACAACACCGATTTGGATACCGATGATTTTACCGTTTTTTCCGAAAAAATAAAGGTTTTGCTCAAAAGAGAACCTTTGTCGCTGAAAAATATTGTGGATTCTTTTTCTGAAAAAAATAGGACAAAAGTGATTCAAACTATAGGGTTTATGTTGGATGAAAGGGTTTTAGTAAAGGCCGGGGATAAGTTTAATATTAATGGATAGCTGATAATGGAAAATGGAAAATGGAAAGTGCCCCGTTTAGGAAACGTTAAAAATTTCCTAAACGTAGAAAAAGCCCGAACGAAAAAAATCATTTTTACCGTTACCAATGACTTAACGTATGACCAACGGATGTTGCGCATTTGTTCAACATTGGCAAAAGAAAATTATGAGATACAATTGGTGGGACGTCAGTTGCAATCATCAAAACCTTATGAAAATCAGCACTTTACGTCGCATCGTTTTTCCTTATTTTTCAATAAAGGCAAATTGTTTTACATAGAGTATAATATCCGTTTGTTCTTTTGGTTGTTGGTGCAACGGTTTGATGTGGTGTGCGGTATCGATTTAGACAGTATTTTACCTTGTTATTTTGTGTCTATACTGAGGGGTAAAACATGCGTCTACGATGCCCATGAATTGTACAGCGAAACGCCTGAAGTTATTCGCCGTCCTACGATTCAAAAGGTATGGTTAGCAGTTGAAAGGTTTGTTGTGCCGCGTGTCAAATACCGCTACACCGTCAGTCAATCCGTTGCTGATGAATTTAAAAGACGCTATGGAACAAGGTTTGAACTCATTAGGAATCTACCTTTTAGAAAAGAAAAAGAAGAAAAGCCCCCTATTCATCACGCATCATTCATCATTCTATATCAAGGCAATCTGAACGAAGGTCGCGGGCTTGAGGTGTCCGTTGAAGCGATGCAATACCTTGATAATGCCGAATTGTGGATAGTTGGCGATGGCGATTTGATGTTTTTACTGAGGGGTATGGTTTTAGACTTAAAATTAGAAAACAAGGTCAAGTTTTGGGGTTATGTCGAACCTAAAGACTTGCCCGACATCACAGAACAAGCGACCGTCGGTTTGAATATTGCCGAAGGCAAAAGTTTGAGTTATCAATTTTCATTGAGTAACAAAACAACCGATTATATACAAGCCGGTTTGCCGCAAATTTTTATCAATTTCGTTGAGTTTAAAAACATCAATGACCAATACCATGTCGGTTTGGTCATTGATAATTTAGCAGTAGAAGTTCTTGTGAAGGCTTTAAAACAACTTTTTGACAATCCTGAATTGCTTAAAACATTGAAAGTCAATTGCTTAGAAGCGGCTAAAGTTTTGAATTGGGAAAATGAGAAAGTGAAGTTGATTGACTTTTATAAACGTCTGAGTTCAAAATAAATATCTAAAACAAAATACCCCCCCTCAGTATCCAACGCCGATAAGTGACGGTGTAATGATTGTTCGCCCAAGTATTATTGCTTTCATAACGCACTTGTTGCAATCTAAATCCTAAATCCATGAAGAAATTGTAGCGATGTGAAGCACCAAAACGATAACCAATGGTCGGTTGCATCATAAAACTGCCTTTCAAATTCGTTAAATTATCATTTTTTATGCCCAATGGATGTCCATAACCTGCGGCAAAAGTCCAATACTCTGCTGTGTTGCGTTTGCCCAAATAACCGCGATATTCCCCAAAAACAGAGACGACATCCGATTCACCATTACCTAAATAATAGGAATCATAACCAATCCCTAAACCAGTGCCAACCAAGCGATTGAACTGATAACCGACCACATTTTGAAAGCCGACACCGAGATGCGCACGTGCGGAACGTCCAAAATTGACATCGAAACTCAAAGCATCATACATGCCGCGTTCTTCAAAATTATAAGGTTTAATGACACGGTTGGTTTTGCTTTCGGCTAATTCTGCCATTTTAATCTTTTGAACTTGTTGGGGGGCAAAACGAACGATTTGACCACTCGCAATTTGCATTTGAACCGTGTCGTTGGGTTGATAAAAAATAATTTTACCAGTGATGCGGCTGCCATTTTTCAGATACACTTTATCCGAAAATTCATTTTGTTGTGCTTTGAGATGGGTGGCTGAAAGAAAGAGGAAAGAGATAATTGCAAAGGCTCGTATTTTCATTGAAATGTATTTTAACTAACACGAATTTCACCAATTACACGAATTTAACTAATTGATAATCAATTTCGTATAATTCGTGTAATTAGT
>JAYTUQ010000355.1:0-1201 GCA_043744455.1 Saprospiraceae bacterium
GTATTATAAACCGTTACAACATTTTTGGTTGGATTTCTGAAAGCATGGGTTACGCCTTCGAGCACAGTAAGTTTGTCTCCTTTTTTTGCAAGTAGCCATCTGTCTTTTACATAAAACTCCATTTCACCTTTCAGCACTTCGAAGGTCTCGATAGCATGTGGATGCGTATGAACCAATGGATTTTTCATATTGCAATTTGGTAATAGTTCCCAATGCAAGTCTAACGACTTTCCGCCAGTGTCAGAACCAGCCTGCAAAACGGTAAACTTCATACCAACCGGTGTCATATCGAGAACTTGATTTTTGATGGCCATGTTTGATAAATTAGGCGGATTCCACTTTCTAACGCAACTTTTTTATTAAAAGTAAACGTTTGTTTTTTGAATTTTTGAAATTATTATTTTTAGTCCGTTTTATCCCTTATTGAGGTCACTTTGCAGCAGTAAGGTTGCCATCTCGTCCCTGTGGATAAAATTGCCTTTTTTATAATTCAGGAATGAACAGTCAACAAACAATAACCAAAAGCCCCCGGTAAGCTTTTTCTTACCGAGGGCTTTCTCGTGGGGACTTTCGGCTATTGTTCTTAATGCTGGCAGCAGCCTTATTGTTCAATGAGGTCTTTGATTTTTATTGTGTCAGCTTTGAAAATTTTAAAGTAATTGTCAAGGTTGGGAAATTCTCTTGCGAAATCGTCAAAGTTTGATGCTCCACCCATTGAACCTGTGTCTTTAAATTCTGTTCTGATTTTTATTGTTCCAATTCGATAAAACTTGTTTGAAAAATTGATTAAGTCTTTATGGTCAATTCCCGTCTTGTCCATACCTGTTACAAAACTACCTGTTCTCCCAGCTTCTCTTTTCATAATTTGTTCAAAACCGCTTTGTTTCATCATTTCTTCCATTCCCATCGAAAAAATGCTTGTCATATCCATTCCGTGTCCTGATGGCATTTTTTGTGCCAATTATTTCGGAATTTAAAATATCGCCTATTGTCGGAATTTTATTGTCTTTATACAAAACTTTTCCAAATTCATAAGTGCATTCGCCTCTGTATTGTCGAATGTTAAACAAAATTGTCACGCAATACCTATTGTCTTTAAGTTTAAAAGTTAAAATATCGTCAATGTCAAATAGAAAGTTTTTTACAACTTCATACTTTTTAATTTTGCAAATTTTTTGCACAGAGTAATGATGTACAATTA
>JAYTUQ010000356.1:0-1201 GCA_043744455.1 Saprospiraceae bacterium
AACAAAAAAATTTCCCACGGGCAGGTGCCCAGGGATGGCGCGGTGTTTTGGGTCTGATTGTAAATTGATGCGCGCCAATTACAACTTTATATTTTTGACTTTTATATTTTTGGATTTTTACTTTTGACTTTTGAAAATATGTTTTTATATTTTTGGATTTTTACTTTTGACTTTTGACTTTTATAAAATGGCATATTGAAAAAGTGGCGCAGGAAATAGAGAGACAAAAAATATACGGCCGAGCGTAAGCGAGACTCATTCATTCTGCTTAGTAAACGCGAGTCACTTTGATTCAAATGTTAAGCCCGATTTTGCTACAATGATTATGCATTCGGCTAGTGCCACATCTCCTATTGATCTATGCAAGATATCTTCACGCCAGGCCTTTGCATTTTCTGGCAATCTGAATGATTTCGGCCACCACGCACACGTGGGATCATTACATGCAATGGCAGAATACAAGTTGTTAATGATGGTGTAAACTACTGATCGTGGGTTGCGATACAGGCAGGCATATTTGGGATTTTCAGTTATCCATCGAACGTATTCCGCACAATCGGTGACAATGAATCTGTCGAGCGGCGATAATGGATCAACTACTTTCTCTTCTATTGTAGTTTCTGTAATAGTTACAGTGTTTTCAAGTATTTCGCGTTGTCGATTCTCTTCTGTTAATAATGATGCTTCTTTTGTTCGTTGTTCTTCTGCTATAGCAAGAGCAGCAATATGTCCACGAGAACGATTATGTCGTGCTGAATGACCGAGAGTTATTTTCCCTTTACATATTGAACAAGAATTGTCTTCGGATGGCAGAAGACGTATTTGATGGCCGGCCGATTTTAAATGGGCCCATCGGCTCGCAGCGAGTACTTCCACTCCGCACGTGTCACATTTCCAGTTCGCCATTTTGTGAGGTGTATATACTTATGTAAATAGTTGTTGCTTTAAACGTAATTCAGGGATTTTACCTTTGTGTAGCCCCCATTGAAAAAGTGGCGCGCAACAATTACAAAGTCGATGACTAGACTTTGACTTCTGACTTTATACTTTTGACTTTATACTTTTGACTTTGGCCGAACTGACTTTTGACTTTTATAAAATAGCGTATTGAAAAAGTGGCGCAGGAAATAGTGAGTCAAAAAATATACGGCCGGCCGTTAGTGTTGGCGATAGAGAGACTCATGCATTCTGCTAGAGATGC
>JAYTUQ010000357.1:0-1200 GCA_043744455.1 Saprospiraceae bacterium
GAGAGTGTTCACTAAACTGTGTCAATACAAATTCTGATTAACTTTGTAAATGGAAAAGAAATTTGATTATGAACAGTACAAGCGCCAGGCAGTAGCGGGCTTATTAAATGGACAGCCCTTGACGGGTACAGAAGGCGTATTAACGCCGCTAATCAAAGAATTTTTAGAAGCGGCTTTAGAAGTTGAGCTAAAAAGCCATATTCAGGCAAGTAAAGATTATGGAGAGCAGAATCGGCGCAATGGTTACATGGGCAAAGAAGTACGGAGTTTAGGTGGTGGCACGTTTGACATAGAGACACCTCGAGACCGTTTAGGTACTTTTGAGCCTAAAATAGTACCAAAACGGCAAGTATTTTTAGGGGATGCCTTAGAAGAGAAAATCTTACTGATGTATGCGCATGGGATGAGTTATGATAGCATATCGCATGAATTACGCCAAATATATGGTGTTGAAGCGTCTGCTGGCTTTATCAGTGAGGTAACAGACAAGGTGATACCGTTCATGCATGCCTGGCGGACACGTTTGTTGGATAGGGTATATAGTTTTTTATTTTTAGATGCGATGCACTTTCGGATAAAAGGCGAAGGTGGTCGAGTCGAGTCACGGATGTTGCATTTGGTGTATGGTGTGACAACAGAAGGGAAAAGAACGGTCTTAGGGATGTATTTGGCGGCAACGGAAGGGGCAAAATACTGGTTACAGATACTTTCAGACCTTAAATCAAGAGGTGTTGAAGATGTGCTGATTGTTTCTGTAGATGGTTTAAAAGGTTTTGAAGAGGCGATTAAAACGATTTTTCCCCAAGCGATTGTTCAGGCTTGTGTGGTGCATCAAATCCGTCAGAGCATCAAGTTTGTGTCCGATAAAGACATGAAAGCCTTTATGATAGACCTCAAAAATGTCTATCAGGCAGTCAATAAGTTTCAAGCTGAAGAAAATTTAGATATTTTAGAACAAAAATGGGGTAAAAAGTATGCCCCTGTTATTTCATCGTGGCGCAATAATTGGCTGCGACTCAGTGCTTATTTTGATTATCCACCTGTCATTCGTAAGGTCATGTACACCACCAATGCCATTGAAGGGCTCAATCGACAGATTCGCAAAATAACCAAAACTAAAGGCGCTTTTCCTTCTGAAACAGCCTTATTCAAATTGGTCTATCTTGTCATTGATGAAATAAGCAAAAAAAAGTCTAACAC
>JAYTUQ010000358.1:0-18231 GCA_043744455.1 Saprospiraceae bacterium
GCTCGTAATACCGACTTCTTCAGAAATCATGGCTCGTGGATTGTTGCCCGAAGGCGGCAAGTCCATTTGTGCAAAAATGGATTGGCAAAGCGAAAAACAGACGACAAAAAGGACATACTTTCTCATTGTTGATAGTTGAATTGATAAAAATGAGTAATTGGATTTTATAATCTTTAAAGGTCTAAATTTATAAGCAGAAACCGTCGTTTTGTGTTGTGGATTTAGATGAGTGGATAGGAATAGTATATGAATGGTGGCATTTGATAGAGTATTGTATTAAAAAGGTAAATCCCCTTCTTCCCATTTATTATCAGATGGATTATTGTCAGATGAAGGCACATACGGTTCTATATTGTCGAACTCCCCTGCTTCGAATCGTTTATTAAAGTCTTCGTAATCTTTTTCCCATTGTTTTGCCATTTCGATACATCCACAGTATTCGCCCCACTTACAGGTTTCTGGGTTAGCGTTACAAAATTCAAAAGTCGAAAAACCGCCATCATTGGGGATATATTGCATCGGTTCATTGCGCCAAGCGTCAATCAGTATATTATAAAGTCTGCGTCTCGGTGTCCCTTTTGGAACGGCAACATCTGAACCAAAAGCCAACCAAAGCGACCTAATGCCTTTCGTTAAGCAACTCACTTGTCTATCCGTCAATTTGTCTTCGGGTGGAAAAGCATCGGATTCGATGCCAAAAAGCTCAGACATGGTTTGAAACGGCGTACATTCCCATGCGACAATATGTTCCAAGTCATAATCATGTGCAGGATGGTCAGGATACAAAACCTTATAATTAGGTGTGGGCGGAATGTTTTTCTCTGCGGATTTCAAATCAGCAAGAAGCTGCGTAATATATTTTTTCATAGACGTTTGATTTTAGCAGACAAATATAAAAGTTATTCTGAAAAGCAGCCCTCAGTATTCTGACCAAAAAGTTTATTGAAGTCATATGCGCAAAAGCACGTTAGTGCTGCCACCGTTTATCATGCAGAGCGTGATGGCGCAGAATGCGCTCATAGAATAACAACGGATTTCTTTTCTTATGAAGGTGCGTCGCACCGACACCCCAATAAAGAAATATACAAGGTGACGGTGCGACGCACCTTAGGAAAAAGCGAGATTTGTGGTTTTTCTATAAACGGTATCGGTGCGACGCACCTTAAAATTAATACAATGAACTTTTTTGTTAGAGTACTCATAATCATCAATCAATTCTTTAATAGTCAATCAAAAATCATATCCTTTCGATTATGTTTTACTTTGATTCAACAAGTCTGTAGCTTTGCGCCTCTTTTGACATTAAAAAGTTATCCAATTACTGAGGGAACATCCCGAGAATATCGGGAGGGGGTACTTTTCCCCTCTGATCATCACTCATTTTAAATCGTTTTATGACTAAAATAGACATTCGCCAACTTGCCAAAGAACGCATACTCGTCATTGATGGCGCTATGGGTTCGCTTATTCAAGAATATAAACTCACTGAAAAAGACTTTCGCGGTGAGCGCTTTAAAGATTTTCACCGCGATATTCAAGGCAATAACGACATTCTTTCAATCACACGACCTGATGTGATTGAAGCTATTCACCGCGCTTACCTCGATGCGGGTGCTGATATTATCGAAACCAATACGTTTTCAGGTACGCGCATCGCTCAAGCCGATTATGAATTAGAAGAAGCGGTTTATGACATCAATTTTGAATCTGCGCGTGTCGCTCGTAAAGTAGCTGATGAATACACGGCTGCTAATCCCGACAAACCTCGTTTTGTGGCGGGTGCCATGGGTCCAACCAACCGTACGGCTTCAATTTCGCCCGATGTCAACAATCCGGGCTTTCGTGCTGTGACGTTTGATGAATTGGTTGAGGCGTATTACGAAGAAGTGGGTGCATTGATAGACGGTGGCGTTGATATTCTGTTGGTGGAGACTATTTTTGATACGTTGAACGCCAAAGCTGCCATTTATGCCATAGAAAAATACTACGAAGAACACCCCTCAGTATCCAAGCTGCCTGTGATGATTTCAGGCACCATTACCGATGCGTCGGGCAGAACTTTGTCGGGTCAAACGGTTGAAGCGTTTTATATTTCCATTGCTCATGTCTCTAATTTATTGACGGTTGGTTTGAACTGCGCTTTGGGTGCGGAAGAAATGCGTCCACACGTCGAGTCTTTGTCCAATATCGCTTCGTGCCTTGTTCATGCCTATCCAAATGCAGGTTTACCCAATGAATTTGGCGAATACGACCAAACGGCTGAACAAATGCAAGTGTTTATCCGCGACTTTGCAGAAAGCGGATTCATCAATATCATCGGTGGTTGTTGCGGTACAACGCCAGACCACATTCGTTTGATGGCAGAAGCGGTGAAAGGCGTAAAGCCACGTAAACCCGTAAAAGACAAAGGCAATTCGACGTATTCAGGTCTTGAACCCTTGATTGTTCGCGAAAATACGAACTTTATTAATGTGGGTGAACGGACGAATGTAACAGGCAGCCGTGCCTTTGCAAGGCTTATTAAACAAGGCGATTTTACAGCGGCATTAGATGTTGCGCGGTCGCAAGTCGAAGGCGGTGCTCAGATTATCGATATCAATATGGACGAAGGTTTGTTGGATTCCGAAAAAGCGATGGTTGAGTTTTTGCACCTTGTCATGGCTGAACCCGATATTTCAAAACTGCCAATTATGATTGACTCGTCAAAATTTAACGTCATCGAAGCGGGTTTGAAATGCGTGCAAGGCAAGTGTATTGTCAATTCGATTTCGATGAAAGAAGGCGAGGAAAAGTTTATCGAACAAGCTAAAATCGTTCGCAAATATGGTGCAGCAGCCGTCGTCATGGCTTTTGATGAAGCAGGTCAAGCCGATACGATGGAACGTAAAGTAGAAATTTGCGCCCGTGCTTATAAAATATTGGTCGAACAAGTCGGTTTCAAGCCTTATGACATCATATTTGACCCTAATATTTTTGCGATCGCTACAGGTATTGAGGAACATAATAACTATGCCGTTTACTTCATTGAGGCATGTCGAAGCATCAAAAAACGTTGTCCGGGCGCAAAGATTTCGGGCGGTGTGTCGAATGTGTCGTTCAGTTTTAGGGGCAACGACAAGGTGCGCGAAGCGATGCACTCCGCCTTTTTGTATCATGCCACAAGAGCGGGTATGGATATGGGCATCGTGAATGCGGGTATGATTGAAGTGTATGACGATATTCCAACAGAACTTTTGACGCTTGTGGAAGATGTTATTTTCAACAAAAATCCAAACGCAACGGATGCACTCACCACTTATGCTGAAACGCTAAAAGGTGTTGGCGGCAAAGCCGTAACAAAAGATTTGGCTTGGCGTGAATTGACGTTGGAACAACGCATCACACACGCTTTGGTGCGCGGCATAGATGAATTCATTGAAGAAGACACCGAATTGGCACGCCAAAAATATCCTGCCCCCCTCAGTATCATCGAAGGACCGTTGATGGATGGCATGAATGTCGTGGGTGATTTGTTCGGTTCAGGCAAAATGTTTTTGCCACAAGTCGTTAAGTCTGCGCGTGTTATGAAAAAAGCGGTGGCATATTTGTTCCCTTTTATCGAAGCGGAAAAGTTGCGGACAGGTAATACGGACAGTTCCTCAAAAGGTAAAATATTGATGGCAACCGTCAAAGGCGACGTGCATGATATTGGTAAAAACATCGTTGGCGTTGTGTTGGGTTGCAATAATTTTGAGATTATTGACATGGGCGTTATGGTGCCAGCGGAAAAGATTTTGCAAACAGCCAGAGCTGAAAACGTGGATATTATCGGTTTGTCGGGTTTAATTACCCCGAGTTTGGACGAGATGGTACACGTTGCCAAAGAGATGGAACGCCAAGGCTTTTCGATTCCTTTGATGATTGGTGGTGCGACAACGTCTAAAACCCATGCAGCAGTCAAAATTGAACAGAATTACAAACGAGGTATTGCCGTTCATGTCCTTGATGCGAGTCGTGCGGTGGCAGTTGCGAGTTCTTTGCTCGCAGACGACCCCTCAGTAAAAAAGGCTTATATTGACGGCATACGGGCTGATTATGAACAAGTTAGAATATTGCGTGGCAATCGCAAGTCATCTAAAAAGTATTTGACCTTGCGTCAATCCCGCGCCAACAAAACAAAGGTGGATTGGACGGATTACACGCCACCGAAACCTGCGTTTTTAGGTATAAAGGTATTTGACAACTACGACCTTGCGGAATTGCGTCCTTATATTGATTGGACGCCGTTCTTTCAAAGTTGGGAATTGCACGGCAAATATCCTGCAATTTTAACAGATGAAGTCGTCGGTGTGGAAGCGACAAAACTCTTTAATGATGCCCAAAAGATGCTCGATTGCATTATTACTGAGGGGTGGCTACAAGCCCGTGCCGTTATCGGTTTTTGGGAAGCAAACAGCGTCAATGA
This sequence comes from Saprospiraceae bacterium, assembly GCA_043744455.1. GTDB lineage: Bacteria > Bacteroidota > Bacteroidia > Chitinophagales > Saprospiraceae > JAAFJT01. The sequence goes on from JAYTUQ010000358.1 coordinate 4,445, forward strand.
CGACGATATTGCATTAAAGGCAACAGGCGACAGTCAAGAGGCGACAGTTTTACACCATTTGCGCCAGCAAAACCAAAAAGCACCTGGGCAGCCGAACTACTGCCTAAGTGACTGGATTGCACCCAAATCATCAGGCAAGACGGATTATATCGGCGGTTTTGCGACAACTGCAGGTATTGGCATTGAAAAATGGGTTGAGAAGTTTGAGAAAGACCTTGACGATTACAACGCGATTCTGTTAAAATCCTTAGCAGACCGTTTCGCAGAAGCCTTTGCCGAGCGTATGCACGAACGCGTCCGCAAAGAGTTTTGGGGTTACGCCACAGACGAGACGCTATCAAATGACGCATTGGTTCAAGAAGAATACAAAGGCATCAGACCCGCGCCGGGCTACCCTGCTTGTCCTGAACACACCGAAAAAGGCACTTTATGGCAACTCTTAAAACCCGAAGAAAACGCGGGTATCACCTTAACCGAAAGTTATGCGATGTATCCGACAGCTGCCGTTTCAGGTTGGTATTTCAGTCATCCCGATTCCAAATACTTTGGTTTGGGTCAGATTTCAAAAGACCAAGTTGAGGATTATGCCGAACGCAAGGACTTCGGTTTGGAGGAAGCAGAGCGGTGGTTGGCACCGGTTTTGAATTATGATGTGTAGAAATCAAACAAATATTGACGTGTAATTTTTAAAAATTTCTTGTTTTTTTGTACTTTTGGTTAGTAAAAATAAAAAAGAGAAAAATGATACAAGAGATATTAATAGATAATTTAAGGTTTGATCCTTTTAACCCTCGTTTGCCGCGCATTTATCAGGAATTGGATGATAGCGAAATTATTGAATGGATGCTTCAAGACGCTTCATTGATTGATTTATTTTCGTCCATTGCTAATAATGGGTATTTTGGCGGTGAGCCAATAGTTGTCGTCAAAAGTGAAAGCAACGATTATATCGTCGTAGAGGGCAACCGCCGCCTTGCGGCTGTGAAATTACTCAATAACCCTCAGTTAGCAACTATAAAACAGGCGACAATTCGAGATGTTTTGCAAGAAAGAGAAGTCAAGGAGATACCACAAACTTTGCCTTGTTATGTTTTGAAAAACCGTGAAGATGCCGATGACTACTTAGGCTTTCGACATGTAACAGGTGTTAAAGGTTGGGGTGCATTGGAGAAATCTAAATACACTTTTAAGTTATATGAGGAATATAAAACTAAAAATAAAGGGCAAAATGATAATATTTACAGAAAATTAGCCAAAAAGATAGGCAGTAAAAAAGCATACGTCCAAAGAATGGTCGTAGGTTATCGCCTTTTTAAAATTATTGAAGAGGCTCGATTTTATAATATCTTTGATTTAAATGAAGAAACTTTTAATTTTTCTCTGTTGACCGATGCTGCGACAAAGTATACTCATTTGACTGAATTTCTTAATATTAATTTAAGTGAAGAGGATGAATTAGCCAATATTGATAAATCAAAATTAAAAGATATTACACATTGGTTATACGAAAAAAACGCTGAAAATCAGACCAGAGTAGGCGAAAGCCGTAATATTAGGCTCTTAAACGCTGTGGTTAGCAATGATTTAGCACTTAAAAGTTTCCGCACAGGTAAAAGTTTAGAAGATGCCAGTCGCTTAACTTCCGTTGTTGAAGATAATTTTACCGAATTAATAAAGGTTGCCCACGATAATATAAGAGATGCCATTCAATATATCGCCTTGCTTAAAGACATTAGTGGTACTGATATTGATAAATTAAAAGACATGAATCAGCAGATTGTCTTCATGTATAAATCTCTGCAAAACAAGCAAAGCTCTCCAGAACTAATTTGATATTTTTATGGACATAAATTTAAAATCAATACCCAAATTGTCTGATAAAAATGAGTTTACAGACTATTTGGAAATCCGTTGCTTACTTAAAAGCGATGGATGTATTACACTTGGTGATACAGTTGACTTGCTTTTTGATGATGAATTGGGCGAATTAAGAGAAGATGAAGAAGATGAAAATGAAAAAGAAGATAAAAGAGTACAAAAGGTTCGTGAAATATTCAATTTTACGATAAATAGGCAAAATATTTATACAGATTATTATCCATTTATTACAGTGAAGAGCAATACTCTAACAGTCAAACAGAATCTAACTCGAAAGCAGTTTTTGTATATTGCCTTACTTTTGTCTTCAAATTTGTCTTACGTGAAGGGAAATATTCATGCAATAACCCACTCTTTTGAAAACCTTAGCTTTATGCTTTTTAAATTGCTTTTTCCCAAAAATTTAAGAAAAACTCAAAAAACGGAAGCCTATTTGTTTGGTGCAGGAGGAAATTCTATTTTTAAAGGCACTTTATTTACAAAAATACAAACACTCACTGATAAGCTCAATTTGAAAACGGCAGCTTATTTCAAGAAAGAAGAATTCGATAAAAATAATGTCGGAGACGGCGGTTTAGATTTAGTCGGTTGGTATCGTTTTGCAGATAAATCAGAAGGCACTCTGATGATTTTTGGACAATGTGCTTGTGGCGAAAATTGGATAGATAAACAGTTAGAAAGTCATTCTGTGCGATGGAATAATTGGATAGCATTTCTAAATACACCGACGAATGTTCTTTTTACCCCACGACATTATAGAAAAACGGATGGTCATTGGCTCAAAACAACTACGTTAAGAGATACTGTTGTTTTAGACAGATTACGAATTATTGATTTAGCGAGACAAAAACCAACCCCACAACTTATAAAAGTTTATAAACCCATTTTAAATGCTTTTTTTGCAATTAAAAAAATGGATGATTTTGATTAAACGGAAGGATTTTGGGTTGGAAAAAGCAGAGCGGTGGTTGGCACCGGTTTTGAATTATGATGTGTAAAATATAAAGCCTCTTGACTTAAACTTAGTCAAGAGGCTTTTATTATTTAGATAAGTTAATTTTGAAAAGACCTTCTTCAGCCATCTCATCAATTATAGACAGTAAATTGACTGTAATCGTATTCATTTCTTTGCTAAGACTATTTTCAATAATTCCGGTACAAATAAGTTGACAGCACTCATTGAATCTTCTTTCTAATGAAACTAAATTGTTGAGAATATGAAAAGGAATATCTGTTAAGTCTGTTAGGAATCTAAAAACCCCTTTTAATCTATTTTTTTTAATATCACCTTTCAATTTGATTCTTATTGACTCTTTATTTAATTCTATTACTTTATAAACTTTAGTATGCAGACTTCCTATGATTTCAAAAGGCTCATAATAGGTTTCCAAATCAGAAATACACTGAAATTTAATAATTTTCCCATTTTTTCTAATAGCTTTTAACTCTTTGACATAAAGACCATCAAAGTCAGAATCTATAACATAAGGTTTGAAATCTTTAAAATCAGAAAACGTCCGAAGTAATTGAGTTTCTAACAAATCGCCTTTTTCTAAATTATTTTTACCACCAGTCATAGAATCTCCATCAACTTCAAATATTCTTTTTTCTGCTTTTACATTTTTATCAATACAAGGCATAAAATTATCAAAACCAGATATACTATTTCCACCAACTGCTGGTTGAGGACTTCTAAACCCACATTTAAGTTTATCCGCCAGTTCTTCCTGCCAGTTAGTCATATCCTGAAACATATATTCAAAACCGCCAAAGCGTTTACAAAATAAATATGCTTCATCCATCGTAATTAAATGTGTTCCATCAAGGTAGTATTCAAGCGTTTTTATAGTAATATCTAAAATCATGGAAACTTCTCGATAAGGCAAATTCCCACCCTCACCGTATCTATTAAATAGTGTAATGAATCTTCCAGATAGTATCAACCTTTGAGAATTTTCCAAAATATTAGATTTATTAGCAAAGGTAAAAGTATTTATTTTAAATACAAAATGTTTTAATTATTTTAAAACATTTATGCGAAAAAGCACCCCTCGGTATGAGACGGCTTTTCTCGTTAAATTCCAAAATATGTTGATTTTTGCTCAAAAAATGATACTTTATATCCCACAATTTTAATTCAAAGTAAACAATTCTATGAATATACTTATCCTTTCCGAAGTCTATTCAACAATGACCATTTATAAAAATTAGCACTGAAATACCCTTTGACAATGTTATGGAGGGAAATTAATTTTAAAAAATTTCTAAAAAATAAACCCATGAGTTGATTTTATGAAAATAGTAAGTATCTTTGCAGAGAAATTATACGCCTGTCAATACAAAGAAGAGACACACAATGAATTTGAGCGATTGATGTACTTGTGGACTGATGCTGTCTATTTGCGTGAATATGCTAACCAAAATGGTATCGAAGATAAAAGACGTTTCGTCAATGAAATAAGACAAGATGCAGAATATATTGAAAATTTAATGGCAACAATGACTCAAAGGAATCAGCCTTTAGAATCCTTTTTTAAACCATTGAATAATCTTGAATCAGGCGTAAAAGTATTGTCTTTACAAAAAGGCAGACGTTACAAATTGAGAATTTATGCTATAAAAATAGACAAAGACTTATGCGTAATCACAGGCGGTGCTATAAAATTGGTATTTAAAATGAGCGACCACCCTGATACACAAAGGGAAAAAGACAAATTAGAAACTGCAAAAGCATTTTTTAAACGCAATGGCATATTTGACAACGATTCATTTTATGAACTATTAAACGAAAATGATGAAAACGAATAGAGAAAAATTTTTGGCTTTGGTATCTGAAGTAGATAACAAAACAGAAGAACAAAACAATTGGCGTATTGCCAATAGAGCGTGGTTGCGTGTTTCATTCGATATCGCTTTTGATATTTTGGAACGGCTCGATGATTTGGGCTGGACACAAAAAGCCTTAGCACAAAAGATGGGTGTTAGCCCTCAGTATGTCAATAAAATGGTGCGGGGTAGCGAAAATTTTACGCTTGAAACACTTTTGAAGTTACAAACTATTTTGGATATGCCGATATTAGCAAGTTATGCTAAAGAGAAAAATAAAGTACAATTCACTGCTGTTTACCCGAATAATGTAGAAAATATGTCTATTGCTGCTGAAAGTGAATAGATAAAATATCTGTTAAAACTAAAAAAAGCACCCCCTCAGTAAGCTGTCGTATCTACACAGATTTTGACTAACTCCACGATTTATCTTGGAGGACTACAATTCTCAATTATAAAGGCTTTAGCCGCGCACTTTTCTATCTATAATACTAAGGAAATAGGCGGCTAAAGCCTAAATTGGCGTTTATCCAAGTCCCCGCGATGAATCGCGGGGTAAGTCAAAACTATACTTTGTATTTTTAATTAGTTGATTATCAATTAATTAAAACTGTGTAGATACGACAGCTCAGTAAGGCGGTGCTTTTTTCAAATTAATACATATTTTGAGCAAAAAATACGCTGATATCCCTTCAAAATCCTACTTTTACTCAACTAAATTTTTATTTTATCACTTCTTTATTGAATAATTATGGAAACATACGATGCTCAATTGCTCAAAGCCTTGAATCAAATCGAAGGTACTGGCTCATTTGTCGTGTCAGAAATGAAGGATTTTATGCCTTTGGGATTGACGGTGAAAGGTGTCAATGAAATTAGTTTTCCTATCTCTACCACACAAATTCAGGCGATGATAAAGGTGGCGCATAAAGCACCTTTTGGCAAAGGCAGTCAAACGATTGTGGATACTGCGGTGCGTAGTGCATGGGAAATTGATGCTAAAAATATTTCTTTTTTAAATAAAAATTGGGCTCAATTCCTCGATTCGATTCTTGCCGAAACCAAAGCAGGTTTGGGACTTGAGGAACAAACCATTTCTGCGAATTTGTATAAATTGTTGATATACGAAACGGGTGATTTCTTTTTGCCACACAAAGATTCTGAAAAGGAAGCGGGTATGTTCGGCACGCTCATCATTGGTTTGCCTTCTCGACATTCGGGCGGCTCCTTGTTTGTGCGGTTTAATGGACAAGAAGAAGTCATAGATTTTTCAGATGCTGCGAATGATTATAAACTGCCTTTTGCGGCTTTTTTCGCCGATTGTGAGCATGAAATAAAACCCATAACGAGTGGGTATCGCGTCTGTTTGGTCTATAATTTAGTGCAGAAACAAAACGAAAAAGTCAAAATTCGACATGCGAACAATCAAAAAGCCATCAATGATTTAGCGCAAATTTTGAGCACTTCGGAAACCCAATATCCATTTGCTGTTTTGTTAGGGCATCAATATACGCCCGCCAATTTTTCTATGTCGGCATTGAAACTCAATGACTATCCAAGAGCAGAAGCACTCATACAAGCAGCAGAAAAAGCAGGTTTTTATGCCAAATTGGGTTTGATTACGTCTTACAAAATGGGGGATTTAGAAATCCCATACAATCGTAACAAACGTAGAAGCAGATGGCGTTCTTACAATGAATACGACGATGACTTTGATGCCGAAGATGGGGTGATGGGCAATGAGATTTATGAAGAATCTATCAGTATAGAGCATTGGGCATCGGATGGTTTGCCCCCCCTCAGTAAAATGGCGTTACAGGAGGACAATATTATAACAGACATCGAAATAGGCGAAGGCGAACCGATGGAAAAGGAGGCTGAAGGTTATACGGGCAATGCGGGTATGACCATTCAATATTGGTATCACTATGGCGCAATTGTGTTGTGGCGGAAAAGTGAGCATTTTGATATACTCATCGAGCAAGGCATTGAAGCCAAATTGGCTTGGTTGGGTTATTACCTTAATAATTGGGAAACAGCAGACAAAAAAGCGGTCAAAAAACTGATTGTTGATTTTGATGAACACGACTTGCGGGATACTCGTACTGAACTTGATTTTAGCGTCATAGTTGCCATTTTTATAAAATTGAATGATGAAACGTTCATCGCTTCGGAAACTTGTCAAGACTTACTGGTGCGTGTTTTTGATAAAATCAGCGTTGAACAATGGCGGCAATTGCTTGAAGCTTTTGATGTGACAATTTTTAAACCGACTTTTAAAGCGGCGGCAAAGTCTCTTAAAATAAGCCGTTTAGCACATATGACTGATATTTTGAAAGATTTACGAAGTACCAATTCAGAAAAGACCTACAAGTTTTTCATGAAAAGACTTAGTAATATGCCGATTTTTTTGAATGAACAGGCTCTTGAAAAAGATGTTAACCATAAATATTCAAAAAAAATATTGGACAACCTCTTACAGTTGAGTCTCCTCAAAAACGACGATGAAGAATGGATGGAAGACACAGCTATTAGCCTTACAAAAGCGATGCCCCGCAAATATGTTAATAGCATTTTAGCCGACTGTTTGCTTGCCTGCCAAACGAATAAAGGCTCAAATTTTGCAAAACGTTTATTCCAGATATGTCAACAGGATTTAATAAACAGAACTGCAATAATACCCACACCGCCCGAGACATGGACAAGGAAAGTGCCTCAAACAACAACCAATAAACACTATTGGGATATTCTCACACCTTTTTTAGAATCGCCCACTCAGCAAGTATTCGATTTTATGCGTGTACAAGCAGAAAGAACTGCCATGGAAAATGCCATAAGACCAGTAACCATTGATTTGAAAATGGAGACCATCAGAAAAGGATCGCCTCATACTTTACGATTGACAAAAACACAGGCTGCTTATCATGCAGATTTGGAACGATGGAAAGTAGATGTTGCATTACTGAAGAATTTGGAAGATTTCTTCTTTTGATAGATTTAGCTAATTTTGTTCTAAAAGTATCTCATTACAAACACCTGTTTCAAAATTACTGAATATGAGCGACCTTGAATTGCATAATATAATGTTTCGCTTACTATCCTCACCTAAAGAAAACGAATTCATAGAGTTTAAGGAAAACAATTCAAATCCAGAAGAAATTGGTAAGCGCATCTCCGCATTGTCAAATGGAGCAGCATTGGTCGGACAGCAATATGGCTACCTTGTATTTGGTGTCGAAGATGCGACCCACAAGGTTGTTGGTACTCATTTTAAGCCTACTACTGAAAAGATTGGTAATGAAGAACTTGAATTATGGCTTTCTCGTATGCTAAGCCCGCGCATTGATTTCAGAATTTATGAATTTGACCATCAAGGTAAAAAAATAGCTCTTTTTCACATTCCTGCTGCTTATAGCCAACCTATCAATTTTCAGAACAATGCCTGGATACGTGTGGGTAGTATTACCAAATGGCTCAAAGAGTATCCTGAAAAAGAGCGTAAATTGTGGCAACGACCTTCCTCTGAATTTGAACAAGAAACAGCTTTGGCTTCTGTTAGCGCAACCGATGTTGTTGCTTTATTAGATACACAATCGGTTTTTGATTTACTGTTAAAAACACCTTATCCAACAACTCAAGGGGGCGTTATAGAGAAACTCATTTCAGAAAAGTTTATCGAAAGAAATAATGGTCATTTTGATATTACGAACTTAGGCGCCATCCTTTTTGCTAAGGATATGAGTCGCTTTGATAGCCTTTCTCGAAAATCGGTTCGTGTTGTCAAATACAAGGGTAAAGGAAAATTTGAAACAGAAAAAGATATCATCGGTAAATTAGGCTATGGAAATGGATTCGAACGCATTTTAAGCTATTTGTCGGGCTTATTACCTTCCAACGAAGTCATAGGGCAAGCCATAAGGAAAGAGGTTCTCATGTATCCACAGCTTGCTTTACGTGAATTAGTCGCCAATGCTATCATTCATCAAGATTTTCGTGAACGTGGTACAAGTGTTTTGATAGAAATTTATGAAGATAGAATTGAGATAAGCAACCCGGGAAAGCCAATAATCGAACCTATTAGATTTATTGACGAGTACCAATCACGCAATGAAATGCTTGCCTCTGCTATGCGTAGAATGGGTTTTTGTGAAGAAAAAGGTAGCGGCATAGATAAAGTCATACAGCAAGCAGAAGTGTGGCAATTACCAGCTCCTGATTTTCAAGTTAAGGAAACACACACAAAAGCTATCCTTTACGCCCATAAGGATTTCAATGACATGAATAAATTAGATAAAGTAAGGGCTTGTTATCAACATGCTGCCATTCAATACGTTACGAACCAACGCATGACAAATCAGTCTTTGAGGGATAGGTTTAAAATAGAAGAACAAAATGCGGCAACAGTTTCGCGTATTATTGCAGATACTTTAAAAGAGCAATTGATTAAGTCCGAAATTCCTGAAAGCAAATCACGCAAATTTGTCCGCTACCTTCCTTTTTGGGCATAGTTTTATTTGATGGTTATTTGATAGACTGCTTTAATTATACTGCACAAATTTCATAAACCATTGATAATCAATTGATTTTTTTATGCATAAACTTTCTCCAACCTTTGGTTGCCACGTCCATTCAGAAAAGGTGAAATGTGTTTGATGATAACGACGTCCTAGAACGACAAAACAGTTTCAGATTCTATAAGCGTAACCTAATTTATGAAAGAGAAGACGCTAAAGCATGGGCAACATTGTGCCAGATTTGGGACAATTTCTACGCAAATTGTGTAATTGTTTAATTTACTGTCAAAGAAATGGGGCATGTAAACCACAATGCGCAAGGTCACAAAAAACCTCATACTTTTCTATTTTGTGGTCATAATAGCCATTTTTTACTGAGGGGTATGGTACTTATAAAGATTTAACCCTTTCATCTCTCATCATTTCACATACGCATTTTGGTGGTATAGATTTAGCATATCTTTTAGTAAGGGGAAGGCTGGGATGATGTCCGCTTTTATAAATTTTATAAATATTGTGGAACGCTCAAAACATACATTTTGACTTTAACGAATGCTTTTTAAAGTGTTGCGTTGAATACAAGTTGATTTTGAAACAGGCTTTTTCAGCTATTTTTATATGCCCATCTTAAACAAAAATACGATATGGGCAATCTACTTTATTTAATCGCAGTCTTCTTAATCTTTTTCTGAGCAATAGGATTTTTCGCCTACAGTGTAGGTAAACCAAATCTTTTATTTTTTGCGCTATAAACGGTGACGGTGCTACACACCTAAATAGTTACAATTAAACTATATATTATGAAAGCAGGCTTATTTTATACTTTGATGGCTTTATGTTTATGCGCCATCACCTTGAGTTGTAAACCACAGGTCAATCCTAAGAGTGTGGACAATCCAGTAGTCATGAAAATCGATAGCTTGACACCGAAAACGTGGCAATATGCGTACGTTGTCGAGAAAGATATTCGCATAAAGGCGTATTTTCCATACATGGATAGCATTGCCAAAGTGTATGATACATTAGTCCCTTATCATTTGACGGCTCATATTATTGTACGGACAAATCCGTGGATTATGGATACCTTAGAAAGCACTGATTATTATCGCCAAAGAAAACAGGGTGCCTTTATTTATGATCAAAAAGAATACGTCGCGCTCAAAAAAGGCGATACTTTGTACATACCAACAGATACTATTGCCCACCAGATAATAGAAAAACAAGCTAAAACAGTACTGGACGTTAATATCCCTGAAATGAAATTGCGGGTGATAGAAGGGACTGACACCATTGGTACGTTTCTCGTGAGGGTGGGGCAAAATCGCATAAACCAATGGGCAAACTACGAAAAAATGTCTAAACTGCGCACAAAGACGGGCAGCGGAAAAATCATACATACTTATTTCAAATCGGCATATTTAGACCCTGTTACGGGCAAAACGCATGACAAAACCAAGCGGGATGATGGTGACTCGACCTTTTTGGCGCTCATGCCGTGGCTTGAACCCCAAATCAATGGTGAATCTTTTGGTCAATTAATACATCCGACGACCAATGAAAATACGCTTGGCAAAGCCTATTCAAATGGCTGTATTGGCGTAGGTGAAGGCGATATGTGGCGGGTTTATTATTACGCGCCTATCGGTACACGCGTCAGGATTAGGTATAATCTCAATGTAAAAGATGATGAAGGTCGTCCCGTTCGATTGAAAGATATTTATGGCAAAAAGCCTAAAATCGGTTGATACACCATAGCGGATACTGAGGGGGGTATAAATTCATGAGTATGCATCATGAGTATGCGGAACACATAAATTGGCGTGCATAACAAATTCGCACTAAACTATAAACAACCTACTATAATTCTACATTAAATGACACTTCCTCACTATGCCAAAGCATCGCTGCTTTTAATTGGATTGTATGTTTTCATCAGCATGTTATACATTGCGCAAGGCATCACCTATGTTTGATAATAAATACATTCGGCAAATTGATTTAGGCAAACTATTTTCTTTAGGTACAGAATAAAAACTCGAATTGAAATGGCTTTCAAAACAATGTGTGAATGATGCAATTTATTAAAATAGTTGTGTAACAATGCTTGAGGTAGGGCAAATATGAGTCATTCCGAAAGTTACAAAAATCAATTAAGAGATTTGTAACTTTCGGGATGGCTCATATTTATTTATATGAAGTCTAATATGACTTTTTTATCGTAAATCAATAAATGAATAGACTAAAAATTTTGTGGCAATTTAGCCGCCCACATACCATCATAGGTAGTACGCTCAGCATTTTGTCCATTTTTGCTTTAGCAATTGGCACCACTGCACCCGTCACCATTGTCCAAACAGAATGCTTTTCGCATTGTTTTGCTATGTGGCATAATCGCTTTGGTTTCTGCCATCTGTTTATCCTTCCCCTTTTTCATGTTAATTTTGAGTATTATGGCAATTGGTACGGCTTACTCATTACCGCCTTTAAACCTCAAGCGCAGCCATTTATGGGCAGCAGCGGCTATATCTGTAGTACGCGGACTGTTGGTTAATATTGGATTTTATGTGCATTTTCGACACGAAATGATGGGAGAATGGGTCTTTACAACCGCTATTATTCCCTTAACTGTTTTTATTACGGCTTTTAGCTTGGGTATTGCTTGGTTTAAAGACATACCTGATACCGAAGGCGATGTCATATATAAATTTAGCACATTAGCGGTAACGCGTGGTAGAAAACGGGCATTCTTAGCAGGCGTTATTGTGGTCTCGATGGCTTATGTTTATATCATTTTGATAAAAAGGTGAAACGATTCTATTTATTCTTCTGGGGATTGTTTTTTATGGAATATTTGTTCTATCCCTTAGGGTTTTATTTACCGACATAAATACAAAGCATGATGAATGTGTGAATGTTATAACTTATTATAAATATTGTGTAACATTCAATCTTTTAAAGATTATCACCTTTGCGTCGTAATGATTCCGTTACAAATAAAAATTCAATACAAATGAAAAATTCAATTTTAACTTTAGCAGCATGCACATTTATCGTAGGTTCTTTTTTAACAAGCTGTAATACACCCGCTGAAAAAGTGGAGAATGCACAAACCAATGTTGCGGAAGCCAAAAAAGACTTAGCACTTGCCAATCAAGAATATTTGATGGAAGTTGAAAACTATAAGAAAGAAACCCAAGTGGTCATCACTGCCAATGATCAAAGCATTGCGGAGTTTAAAGCAAGAATCGCAACAGAAAAGAAAGAAGTGAAAGCCGATTATGAGAAGCAAATTGCTGAATTAGAGCAAAAAAATTCAGATATGAAAAAAAGATTGGACGAGTACAAAGCAGAAAGCAAAGAAAATTGGGGCAAATTCAAAACTGAATTTGGTGCAGACATGAATAACTTGGGTAAAGCTTTTAAAGGCTTTGTCGTTAAGGATAAGAAAAAATAAGACTAAAATAAAATTAGGTCTTTTAATATCTTCAGGTGGCATCAATATTTAAATAGATGCCACCTTTTTTTATCCCCCTCAGTCATGCAGAGTTTGACGGTGCAAAATGCACTCATTTTTTTACAAAATAAAAGAATAACATTATGGAAAAAGCAAAAAGAATAGGCATATGGATGGATCATGCGAGTGCGCATTTAATAGAATTTACAAACGACCAAATTGAACCTAAAACAATTGAATCCAAATTTACGCATGACGTGAAAGAAAATTCTTTACATAACAAAGGTGAAAGCCATATGCACGTTAAAGAACAACAACTTCAAGCAAGCTATTACAAAAAATTGAGTGAAGAGATTATTAGCTATCAAAGCGTTCTTCTTTTTGGACCCACAAATGCTAAAGTTGAGTTGTTTAATGTGCTAAATGCTGACAGACGTTTTGCAAATATCAAAATTGACGTACAACAAGCGGATAAAATGACACAAAATCAAGAACAAGCTTTCGTGCGCGATTATTTTTCTAAATAAAAATGATTGATTATAGCTGAATTGTTGAATGATCACCAATCTCTTATCATCGAATTAAGAAAAGATATTGATTTGTGCACTGAAAGTAACCATGATGCAGGCACAACCGATTTCTTGACTGGTATTATGCAACAACACGAAACAATTGCTTGGATTCTAAGACGGTATTTGGGTTAATGATTTTAAACCCAATCATTCCATTTATCGGTTTTATACTGAGGGGGTGCTTTAGTTACTAAAGCACCCCCTCAGTATAAAAAGAAAGGTGTGAATCCTGTAATTTTTTTCAAAAATAATGTAACACATATCCTTTGGAATAGCCTCAAATTTGCATCTAATAGTTTAGCACTAATATAGTATTTTAAGTACAGTATTCAAATTAGTTTTAGCTTTTTGTGATTATCAGTAATTAAAGAATCTTGATTATTAAATTAATGATAGAAATTGTTTTTGAGTTGGTAACATATTATACAGAACGAATGGCTTTAACTAACTTGACTTTGTTAAATTAGGAATAAAACTACTATGGTTTAAAAATTGTTGAATAAAGAATGAGACAGAAAAAAACTATTGGGGTCTAAGTTTAAA
>JAYTUQ010000359.1:0-1198 GCA_043744455.1 Saprospiraceae bacterium
TCAGGATAATCACTTGGTGCTTGTCCGCATAATCCGATTTTTACACTGCATTTTTTGGCTGTTTCAATCACACTTTGCAGCATCCATTTCACGGCTTCATTATTCTCGTCAAACAAATTGCTGATAATAGCAGAATCTCGGTCAATACCAAGGGTGAGCTGCGTTAAATCGTTTGAACCGATAGAGAATCCATCAAATACTTTAGCAAACTTTTCGGCAAGTATTACATTGCTTGGTATTTCAATCATCACATAAATTTCCAAACCATTATCGCCCTGCTTCAATCCAAATTCTTCCATTAGTTTCACCACTTTTTCACCTTCGGCAACAGTTCTGCAAAACGGTATCATGGCTTTTACATTGGTTAAACCCATTTCATTGCGAACAATTTTTATTGCTTCACATTCCAAGCGGAATCCTTCACGATACAAATCGCTGTAATATCGTGATGCGCCTCTAAAACCAAGCATCGGGTTTTCTTCGTGTGGCTCAAACTGTTTTCCGCCAATCAAGTTTGCATATTCATTGGTTTTAAAATCGCTCATTCTTACAATTACATCTTTTGGATGAAATGCAGCCGCAACAAATGCAATGGCTTGCGAAAGTTTATCAATAAAATATTCTTTTTTGTCGGGATGGTTTACCGTAAGGGTTTCTATTTTTTGTTTTGCTTTTTCATCTTTCAGTTCATCAAATTTCACCAAAGCCATTGGGTGAATTTGAATAGAGTTGTTGATTACAAATTCTATTCGCATCAAGCCAACACCCTGATTTGGATAAAACGAAAGTTGTAAAGCTTTATCGGGATCTGCTAAAATAAACATGGGCTTTGTCTTAGGGATTTTTGTGTTTACAAGGTTTATTTCTTTTTCTTCCCAGTTTAATTTCCTGTCAAAAACTTGTCCTTCATCGCCTTCGGCACAGGAAACGGTTATTAACTGTCCGTCTTTTATTTTTTCGGTCGCATTGGTCGTTCCTACTACGGCAGCCACACCGAGTTCGCGGGCAACTATGGCGGCATGGCTTGTTCTTCCGCCTTTGTTGGTTATAATGACCGATGCTTTTTTTAGCACAATGTTCCAATCGGGATTAGTAATATCCGTAACCAATATTTCGCCTGCTTTCAGTTTGTCGGCTTCGGCCGGAGAGTCTAAAACTCTGGCAACGCCTGATACTATTTTGCTACCAACGGCCTTGC